>JALHNX010000124.1 GCA_022843305.1 Pyrinomonadaceae bacterium
TTGACGATCAGCGAAACCGCCGCGCCGCAGAGGACGAATGCGAACCATTGGACGAGATTGGCGAAATAATCGTTTCCGGCGAGAAGCTGAAAATGCAGAATCGAGTATTCGGCGAGCGGCGGCAGATAAAGCTGACGCAGAATCGCCGTCGGGTAAAAACCGATCGTGCCGTTCTGAATCCAATGCCCGACCCGCGCCAGATGATAGGTCATTGAATCGTATGTGTTCGGCGGCGAAACGAGCGCGACAACGAACGTGACGAGATAAATAAATAAAATCAGAATGAGATAAAATTTCGGCGCGGATTTAATTTTTTCCCAAAACTCCGATTTTAAATGAAGTGCGCCGTTTTTGATTTCCCGCCGGAATTTGCCGACCGGAATCAAAACCGACGCGCTCCAGATCAAAATAAAATTCAGCCCGGTGATCGAATTAAAAAGCGAAAATATTTCTGTCGTAACAGCAATAAAGGCGAAGAAAATCAGTGCGGCTTCGAGAAATGTGCGGCGGATTCCTTTTTCACGGCGGCGATTGAAAAGGATCAGCCAGACTGCAATAAAAAAAACCGGCGCGAGAATTATGAACATAAAAAGTTTATTATTATGCCTGTTTTTCGCCGCGCGTCAATCGTTTTCCCGCTCCAGATCGGAAATTTTCCCAATTCTTCCGGCGTGCCGTCCGCCTTCGAATTTCGCGTCGAACCACGCTTTCACGATCTTCGGAATTTCTTCTGCGGGCAAAACCCTTGCGCCGATTGAAAGAACGTTCGCGTCGTTGTGCTGTCGCGCAAGCCGCGCCGTTTCTTCGTTCCACGCCTGCGCGGCGCGGATGCCGTGAATTTTGTTGGCGGCGATGGCGATGCCGATGCCCGAACCGCAGACGACGATTCCTTCGTCCGCCTTTCCGCTGGCGACAAATCTTCCGACTTTCGCGCCGAAATCGGGATAATCAACCGAATCGAACGAATTTGTCCCCAAATCTTCGACTTCGAGGTTCATTTCTGCGAGCTGCCGTTTGATCTTTTCCTTGACTTCAAAGCCTGCGTGGTCTGCGCCGATTGCGATTTTCATTGTATTTTTGTCCTTTATCAGTTGTCAGTCGTCCGTTGATTTAACATTTGAAATTGTAAACTTTTCGGATAAAAGAGCAAAGGATCAGAAACGAAATACTTGCCACACGAAATATAAAACCAAAAGGCTTCGCAAACTCCACGCAATCGTGCGCAGCCAATTCGTCTTGACCAGATTTTTAATAACCTGTAAATCGAAACCGCGGGCGAGCTTTTCGTGCAGCGGAACTTGCACAAAAAAGGTCGAAGCCCAAATAATTATGGTCAGGATCAAACCCGACCAAATCAGTTTTGAATCAATATTTTCGGGCGGATAATATAGCAGAAAAATTGACGTGAGAAGCTCGATAATCATCGCGGGCGCGACGATGGGTGTTATCCAAAAACGATAATCGTCGTGATATTTTGTAAAACTTTCGGGATTGATGTGCGTGAAAAACGGGTATTGGACGAGCTGGATGACCCAAACTACGCCCGTCAAATAAAGCGTCGAAGCGATGTGCGCCAATAAAAGAATTTTTTCCATAAAAAAAGAAGATTGCTGTTACTTACCCCTAAATAACAGCAATCTTCTCGCCCCGTCTTGTTCAGCCTCCCGCTCGTAAAATACTTTTAGTTTGACGGAATCAAGACAGTATCAATGACGTGAATCACACCGTTGCTCGCCTTTACGTCGGCTTTGACGACGGTTGAACTGTTGACTTTAACGCCGTTCGTCGTGTCGATTTTGACCGTTCCGCCCTGCACGGTTGTGACGTCCTGACCGTTTAATTTAACGACGTCTTTCGCTTCGACCTTGCCGCTGACCACGTGATAAAGCAAAATCGCTTTCAGTTTTTCCTTATTTTCCGGCTTCAGCAATTCTTCCAGAGTTCCCGCCGGAAGCTTCGCAAACGCGTCGTCGGTCGGCGCAAAAACCGTAAATTTGCCGCTGCCTTTGAGCGTTTCGATCAAACCCGCCGCCGTCAAAGCTTTGGCTAAAGTCGTAAATTGTCCTGCCGCGACAGCCGTCTCAACAATGTCTTTTTTCGACTTGTCATACTTTTTGTCCTGCGCCGAAACGCTGATTGCCGTCAACAAAAATGTAAATGCGAATAAAGCTAAAAATCCTTTTAAATATTTTTTCATCATAATTTTCCTTCCCTTTTCAATAGAAATTTAAGTTACCCGATAAAACCACTTTGAGCGGTTTGTGCGATTCTGATATTACAAAACCGCGCAAGCGGTGTCAAGCGCAAATTCAAATATTTTCACAACTTTTAAGTAAATTTGGTTTTATCACATATCACATTGAGCGTTTTGAGCGTTTTATGTATAATCATTTCGGATGAGAAACAAATCCTCCGAGAATTTTCGCGGGATATTTTTTTTAAGTATTCGGGCAAATAATTTACAATCAATATGCAGGTGTCGGAAATAAATTATCTAACAACTAAAGAAGTCGCGCGGTTGTGCCGCGTGAGCGATGCGACCGTCAAGCGTTGGGAAGATGCGGGACTTTTAAAATCCGAGCGGACGAGCGGCAAACATCGCCGGTTTCGCGCCGAAGAAGTGGCGCGTTTCCAGCGCGAACAGGGACTCGGGCAAAAGGTTTGCCACGGCGACCAGTCGGTTTTGAGTTCGACTTCGCGGCGCAAGAATCTTGCCGGATCGAACACGACGCTGTTCGATCTGCTGGTTTCGGGTTGCGAAGAAGAAACCGCGAATTTTATGATCGGCGCACATTTGCAAGGCACGGAACTGACCGAGATTTTCGACGATCTGCTGAGTCCGGCGATGCAGCGCGTCGGCGAATTATGGTATCGCGGCGAATTGAGCGTCGCGCAGGAACATCTCGCCACGCGGGCGGCGCATTACGCGGTTCACAAACTGCGCACGTCGCTTCCCTTGCCCGAAATGAAAGGCAAAACAGCCTTTTGCGCGGCGTTTGAAACCGATCTGCACGAATTGCCGTCGTATCTCGCGCAGGTCACGATCGAGAACGAAGGCTGGGAAGTAACGAATTTCGGCGCGAACACGCCGTTTTTCTCGCTCAACGAAGAAGTTCTGCAATACACGCCGCAGGTCGTCTGTATTTCGGCAACTTATATTTCCGAACTCGACCGGCTTTCACGCGATTACAGGGAACTGCGCGAAAACGCCGTCAAAATGAAAATCCCGATGATCTTAGGCGGCAAAATTTTTGAAGACGACCACATCCGCCGCCGCTTTCCGGCTGAACTCTACGCCGAATCTTTTGCCGAAGTCGCGCATTTTGTCGAAAGATTACCGGAATAATGCGCGTTGAAATGCGGCAAATTAGGGATTAAACCAACTGGTGATTTTCGGGCATCAGGACGATTTCCGCCATCACGCCTTCGCCTTCCTGCGTGGCGGCGAAAAAGACGGCGTTCGCGGCGGCTTTGACCGAGAGCAGTTTGTCGCGCTGGACTTTCATCGTGATGTTGTCCCAGAAGGTCGAATCAACGCCGCCGAAATGCATCAGGCTGAAACGAATCCCGAAGCGTTTATATTCCTGCGCGAGGCATTTCGTCATTCCCGTCAGAGCGTATTTCGCCGCGCAATAGGCGGAAGCCTGCATCATCGGCGCTTTGCCGAGAACGCCCGGAATCAACACGACGCGCCCGAATTTGCGTTCCGCCATCGCGGGCAGAACGGCTTGCAGAACGTTAAAAGCCGTCCGCACGTTGGCGTTGATGAGCGCGTCGAAATCCTCTAAAGTCAGATCGCCGAAAGGCTTTAAGATGCCGAGTCCGGCGGCGTGGACGAGATAATCAACCGCGCCGTATCTTTTGATCGTTTCGTCAACCAGCGCTTTGACATCCGTTTCGACGCTCGCATCGGCTTCAAACGAAAAGACGTTTGTGTTGCCTTTCGTGTTGAGCTTGTATTCGAGTTCCATCAGCTCGACCTCATTGCGCGAGCTGATGACGACATTCGCGCCCGCATCCGAAAAAAGCTCCGCCGCACAGCGTCCGATTCCGCGCCCCGCGCCGACGACCAAAACGGTTTTTCCTTCTAAATTCTCCATTATTTTCCCAAAACTTAAATTTTTACAGAATTCTCCTTATTTTTTAAGTTCGCGCCGAGTTGGTAAACGGATTCAGCTTTTTTAAAATTCATTTGCCCATGAAACACACGAAATATACGAAAAAACATCAGTATAGCGAGCGGTAGCGAGTTGATTGATTACCGATTGTCTGTCAGCGGAGCAGACTCGCTACCGCTCGCTATACCGATTCTGTGCGACTATTTATTTCGTGTGTTTCGCGGGCAAAATTCTTCGATACTTTATCAACGCCAACACGGATTAATTGAAACATTCGAGATATTTTACGCCCGCGCCGGTGTTGAAGATGACGACCGTTTCGTTTTCTTTGACCAAATCTTTTTCGATCATTTCGCGCAGAGCGGGCAGACACGCCGCGCCTTCGGGAGCGCAGAAAATGCCTTCCGCCGCACCGATCTCTTTGACGGCAGCAATTAAATCTTCGTCCGTGACGGCGATTGCCGTGCCGCCGGATTCGCGCAATGCGTCGAGAATCAGAAAATCGCCGATCGCTTTCGGGACGCGCAAGCCCGACGCGGCGGTGTGCGCGTTCTCGAATTCGGCGGCAAACCTTTCGCCGTTGTGAAAGGCGCGGACAATCGGCGCACAGCCGGCGGCTTGGACGGAAACCATTCGCGGTCTTCGTTCGTCAATCCAGCCCATCGTCTGCATTTCGTTAAAGGCTTTCCACATTCCGATCAAGCCCGTTCCGCCGCCGGTCGGATACAAAATTACGTCGGGCAGTTTCCAGCCGAATTGTTCGGCGAGTTCGTAGCCCATCGTCTTTTTGCCTTCGACGCGATACGGTTCTTTGAGCGTCGAAACGTCAAACCAGCCCTCCGCGTCTTTGCGCTCGGCGACAATGCGCCCGCAATCGGTAATCAAACCGTCAATCAATGTGACGAACGCGCCCGTCTGTTCGCATTCGATAATATTCGCGCGGGGCGTGTCCGAAGGCATAAAAAGATGCGCTTCCATTCCGGCACGCGCAGCGTAAGCCGCCAATGCGCCCGCCGCGTTTCCGGCTGATGGCGCGGCGGTCTTTTTCACGCCTAATTCTTTCGCCATCGAAACTGCCGCCGTCATTCCGCGCGCCTTAAAACTCTGCGTCGGGTTGGTTGATTCGTCTTTGATGTAAAGATTTAATTTCACGGGAAGCGATGCGGCGAGTTTGTCGGTTTTCAGCAAATGCGTAAAACCTTCGCCCAAAGAAACGATGTTTGCAGGGTTTTCGACCGGCAAAACTTCGCGGTAACGCCAGAGCGTGGGTTGACGGTGAATCAGCGAATCTTTGGTTAGATTTTCGGCGGCGCGATGCAGATCGTAACGCACGAGAAGCGGTTTTCCGCATTCGACGCAGAGATTTTGCAATGTGTTGGCTTCGTGAATTTTATGGCAATCGGCGCATTCGAGATGTGTTACATTCATAAGTTGAAATCACAGATTATCACAGCCAAAAAAGAATTTGCCCACGAAACACACGAAATATACGAAAAAAGAATTTGTATTTTATTTTCGTATATTTCGTGTGTTTCGTGGGCAAATTTTCTTTAGATTATTTCGCCAGCATCGGTTTTAAGGCTTTATAAATATTTTCGGTCATAATGCGCGAGCCTTCGGCGTTCGGATGAATGCCGTCAGCCTGATTCAAATCCTTGTTGAGCGCGACGTTTTCGAGCAGAAAAGGCAGAAAAGCGACCTTGTATTCGCTCGCCAGATCGGGAAAAGCCATCTGGTAATCGCGCTGGTATTGCGCCCCGACATTGGTCGGCGCAAGCATTCCGCAGAACAAAATCTTAACGTTTTTCGCCTGTGCTTTTTCGATGATCTGCGCGAGATTTTTCTTCATATTCGACACCGGCATCCGCCGCAGCAAATCGTTCGCGCCGAGTTCGAGAATCAGAATCTGCACGTTGTCCATTTCCAAAACCCAGTCAATCCGCTCAAGTCCGCCGATTGAAGTGTCGCCCGAAACGCCCGCGTTGACAACTTCGTAATCAAAGCCTTCCGCCTGCAGTTTTTCCTGCAAAAGATACGGGTAAGATTCTTTTTCCAAAAGCCCGAAACCGGCGGTCAAGCTGTCGCCGAAAGCAACGATTTTCGGCTTATCCGATCTGATCTGCGGCGTTGCCAGAGGCTTTTTCGCATTTGCATTAGATTGCTTCGTCGCGGTCGAAACATCGCACGACGAAAACAAAAAAGCGAAAAATAAAAATGTTAAAATAAATACGGCTCGAAAATGACTTTTCATAACTTTGCAAACTTTATTACGTTGAAATCCGTTTATAAGATGCAAATTTATGTTCACTTGTTTGCGGCTTTTTCGCAAGCTATGATTGATTGCAAGATATGATAAAACTTTCAAATGTTTCAAAGGTTGTCCGTTCCGGTGCGGAAGATTTAACGATTTTAGACAATGTTTCGCTCGAAATTCCCGATGGCGAATTCGTCGCCGTCACGGGTGCTTCGGGCAGCGGAAAATCAACTTTACTCGGTTTGATCGCCGGTTTGGACGCGCCGAGTTCGGGCGGAATTTTTATTGACGGCGACGAAGTTACAAAGATGAGCGAAGATGAATTGGCAACGCTCAGAAGCGGAAAAATCGGCTTTATTTTCCAGTCTTTCCATCTGATTCCGAGTTTGACGGCGTTTGAAAACGTGCTGATCCCGATGGAAATTATCGGGTTGAAGGAATCCAAATCACGCGCCGCGCAATTGCTGGTTGACGTTGATCTGACCAATCGCGGGCATCATTACCCGACCGAACTTTCGGGCGGCGAACAGCAGCGCATCGCCATCGCCCGTGCTTTTTCCAATAATCCGAAAATTCTGTTGGCGGACGAACCGACCGGCAATCTCGATTCGAAGAACGGACAGCATATCTTCGATCTGATGACCGAACTGCATCGTCAAAATAACGTCACGCTCGTGCTTGTCACGCACGATCAGTCGCTGGCGGACAAAGCCCAGCGGCAGATTCGCCTGAAAGACGGGCGGGTTTTGAGCGATGAATTAAACCACAAAGACACAAAGGTCACCGAAGGAGTAATTTAACTTTCTTTTTTTGGCTTTTAAAACTTTGTGTCCTTTCCGGTCTTTGTGGTGAAAAATATGAATTTTATTTTTAATCTGACATTTCGTGAAATCCGCTCGTCGTGGCGCAGACTGTTATTTTTCTTTCTGTGCATCGCCATCGGTGTCGGGTCGGTCGTCGCGCTTCGTTCGCTGATTCAGAATCTGGGTCAGGCGGTCGGCGGCGACGCGCGCGCGCTTTTGACGGCGGATTTCGAGATCAGTTCGACGAGCGATTTTTCGCCGACCGATATTCAAAAGATCGAGTCGGTCATCAGTAGTTCAAACATCGTCGAAGCGCGGAACGAAGCCATCACGAGCGGAGCGATGGCGCGCCCGCTGGACGAATCGAACGAAACGCTGTCGCCGGTCGAACTGAAAGGCATCGAACCGCCGTTTCCGCTGGTCGGGGAATTTGTCGTTTCAGGCGGAAAACCGTTTGATTTCAGCCTTTTGGAAAACGGCGGCGCGGTCGTTTCGCCGCTCCTGCTCGACGATCTGCAGGTCAAGATCGGCGATAAGATAAAAATTAACGAAGGCATCTTTGAAATTCGCGCGACATTTGAAGCCGAACCCGGCGGCGCGAGCGGTTTTCGGCTCGGACCGCGAGTTTTCATCGAGAAAAAAGCCTTCGATTCCGCCGGCATCACGACCAGCGGCGGACGAATCCGGCGGCGCATTCTTTACCGCACTTCGGATAATCCGACGGAACTCGTCAAACAATTGCGGGAAACCTTAAAAGGCTCGACTTTAACGATTCAATCCTACCGCGAAACGCAGGAAAATCTCGGCGAACAGTTTACGCGCACCGAAAATTATCTTTCGCTGACCGGCTTGCTGATTCTGGTTTTGGGCGGTGTCGGCGTTTGGAACGTGGCGCGGGTTTTCGTCGAGCAAAAACGCAAAGCGGTCGCCGTTTTGAAATGTCTGGGCGCAAGCGGAACGCGAATCATCACGGTTTATCTTTTGCAAATTCTGACGCTCGGGCTTTTCGGCAGTTTCTTCGGGGTCTTTCTGGCGCAGTGTTTTTTGTGGTTCGCGCAGTATCGTTTTGCCGACGCTTTGCCCGCTTCGCTTTCTTATTCAGTCAATTTTTCAGTCGCGTGGCAGGGCGTACTTTTGGGCGTCCTGATCTCGCTTTTGTTTTCCGCTTTGCCGCTTTTGCAGGTTCGCAATATTAAACCACGTCTGCTTCTGCACGACGCGACGGGCGAAAAAACACGCCGTCTCGATTGGACGAAAACTCTATTCGGCGCGGTTTCGCTGATCGGACTTCTCGGTTTAGCAGTCTGGCAGGCAGGTTCGCTTTTTGTCGGCGCGTTTTTCCTGATCGGTCTCGGTTTAACCTCGCTGTTTTTATATCTCGCGGCGGTCATTTTAACTAAAATTCTGCGAAATTTTCGCAATCTCGGCTCGTTTTCCATCGGGCAGGCGATCAATTCGCTTTATCGTCCCGGCAATCAGACGCGGATAATTCTGCTTGCGGTCGGGCTTGGCGCGTTTGTCGTTCTGGCGGTGCAGTCGCTTCAGGCGAATCTCGTCAGAGAATTCGATTTTACGCGCAATCAGACTTTGCCGAGCCTTTTTATCATTGACATTCAGAAAAGTCAGATTGACGAACTCGCCAAAATTCTCGAAGAAAAAACCGGCGAAGCGGCGCAGACTCTGCCGACCGTCCGCGCCCGCATCGCTTATGTCAACGGTCAGCCGATTGATTTTCAAAACCGCGAAACGCGCCAGCAGCAAGGTCGCATCGGGCGCGAATTCGCCGTTACATACCGCCCGAATCTGGACAAGAACGAAACCGTCATCGCGGGCGATTGGTGGAACACGCCTTCCGTTGTTCCGCAGGTTTCGGTCGAGCAGGAAATGGCGAACAATCTGAAAGTCGAAATCGGCGATTCGATCACATTCGATATTTCGGGCAGAAAGATCACGGCGCAGATCGCCAATATCCGCAAGCTCGATTTGCGAAACACGCGCACGGCGTTTATTTTCGTTTTCGCGCCCGGCGTTTTAGAAAAAGCGCCGCAGACGTTTGCCGCCAATGTCATCAAAAAACTGCCCGAAACCGATCGGCAAAGACTGCAAAGAAGTTTGATTGACAAATTTCCGAACGTCCAGATTTTCGATGTTGCCGATATTGTCGCGGCGTTTCAAAAGCTCGTCAACAATTTCGTGCTGGCGATTTCGTTCGTCGGAAGTTTTGTGATCTTGAGCGGAATTCTGATTCTGGTCGGTTCGATTGCGCTGACAAAATCGCAGAGAATTTACGAAAACGCGATTTTGAAGACTTTAGGCGCAAAGCGTCTGACTTTAACGACGATTCTTTTCGCCGAATACGGGCTTTTGGGCATTTTGGCAGGTATAATCGGCGCGACGTTTGCGACCGCACTTTCGTTCGCCGTTTCGAAATATATTTTCGAGATCGAATGGCAATTCGATTTGGGCTTAACGCTTTTGGGCGTGCTGGTGACAGCGGTTTTGGTCACGATTGTCGGCGCATTGGCGAGCTTCGACGTGCTTTTCCGCAAACCGCTTCAAACTTTGCGCTCGCAATAATTTTTAACGCAAAGACGCGAAGACGCAAAGTTTTTTATTTCTTTTAATTCCTTTGCGTCTTCGCGTCTTTGCGTTAAATTCTTATTTTTCGTAATCGAACGGATGATTTGCCAGCACGACGCGCATATTAACTTGTCCGAAAAGCGTTTCGAGATATGCGCCGAAGCGGTGCAGAATCGGAACGAGGTCTTTTTTGCTGCTTGTTACCAGAACTTCTTCGATAAACCTTTCGACCGTTTCGCGGTCTTTGTAAAACAGGAAATTGACGGTCGTTTTAAGAAAATCTTTTAATTGCGCGTGAAGCTGCTTCATCGGGAATTTGTCGGGATTTTGCTCGGCTTCCTTGACCGATTTCGACAACACCCACAGATTTCGACGCAGAATAATTGATTGTTCGAGCTTGGTTTTGAGTTTCGGAAAAACCTTATAAGTTTCGATTTGCGGGTCAATCAACTGCGCGAAATTTATCAAAGTCAGTTGGAAACTGTCGTTCAAAAGCGAAAAAGCGGTTTCGATTTTCGCGTAAATCAGCGGAGTCGAACGCATTTCCGTCAGTCCCGCAAGCTCGTAATTATAAACCTTGCGAAGTTCGAGCGAAGCCGTGTAAGCCGCGCCGTCAAGTTGTGTAAAAAGCTCGTCCTCTTCATTCGGAAAACGCAGAAGCCGATTATTGATATAACCCGTCAGTTCCTGAATCTGCTCGTAAATCCGCGAAAAAACCAGCAGTGAAGGTTTTAGAGGTTCATCGGTTTGAAGCATCGTTTCGATAACGCTCAGCCATTTCAAAATTTTTGCAAAACGCGGCAGAACAAGCCGCAGATCGGCTTCGGTCGAAAACGGGAGCGGCTTGCTTTCGAGCAGCGCTGTCAGGATTTCCGGCAGAAAACCTTCGCCCGTTTTTTCGGCGCGCGTGATGAGTTTTGAAACGATCTCGACCGATTTCAGCTTTTCCGAAAGCGTATTGCCCCACGCTGCCCACTCGCCGAATTTGAGCGGCGCGGCGCGAAGCAGTCCTTCATTCAATAAAACCGCGTCCTTTAAGACGAGCGAAAGTTTATAGATTTCGTCTTTGGAAATTTCGGTATTTTGCAGGTCAATGTCCAAACCCTCGATCAAATCGAGACTGTTTTCGCTTTTCTCGTTTTCGGATTGTTTGAGAATTTTGCTCAACTGGAATGTCAGGCGCGAACATAAAAGCAGCGTCGAATGCGTCAGGCGAAATTCTTTTGTCCAATCGCGCGAAGCGGCTTTACCGCGATTTTCTTCGATAAACGAGTGATTGCGGATATTGAGAAAACTTTCCAAGCCCGAAAGCCATAATCCTAATTCAAAAAACAGCGAATCCTTGTCCGCCGGATTTGAAACCGGCAGGGTTTCGCCTCTCTCGGAGTTTGCCGCGGGTATTGCATTCGGCTCGTAAATTGAAGTCGTTGTAGTTACGGCAACGTCCAAAACTGAATTTCCCCTCGAATAGTTCATTATAATTTGGGATTAAGCGCGGGCGGAATTTATTTCCGCTATATCTTTTATACCCTAAAATCGGTCAGATTGGCAACAAAAAATTGTTTTAAGTAAAAAGTGAGCAGTAAACAGTAAAAATTTGTTTCCCCGTATTCAGCGTTTTTTGCAATTTATCGCCGCGTTATTATCATAATGTAAGTATGAAACTTCTGGTTGCGACAAATAACGCGGGGAAAATAAGAGAATTAAACGAGCTTTTGGAAGACTTGCCGGTCGAGCTTTTCGGCTTGAATAATTTTGAAAACATTTCGGACGTTGAGGAAACCGGCGCGACGTTTGCCGAAAACGCCGGTTTGAAAGCGAATTCTTACGCATTGGAAACCGGCTTCTGGGCTTTGTCAGACGATTCCGGCTTGGAAGTCGAAGCGCTCGGCGGTGCGCCGGGAGTTTTTTCGGCGCGTTATGCGGGCGAACAGGCGGACGACGCGCAACGAATCACAAAACTGCTTGACGAATTAGCCGCAACCGGCGATCAATCGCGCCGCGCAAGATTCGTTTGTGTGATGGCTGTTGCGGATGAAAATGGCGAAATAAAGTTCTTGGCGGAAGGAATCTGCGACGGGAAAATCGCCTTGAAACCGCGCGGCGGAAACGGCTTCGGATATGACCCGATTTTTATTCCCGACGGCTTTGAGCAAACATTCGGCGAACTTTCTTCCACTGTCAAACGCGAAATCAGCCATCGGGCAAGAGCAATTAAAGAAATAATGCGATTTTTGCGCTCATTTACGGCACTTGAACTTGACCAATGAATTTTTCGCCTGTAAAATTCGGCACTTGAATATGTTTCTTTTATGAAACGCATTAATTATTTCGGGGCGTAGCACAGCCCGGTAGTGCGCTCGGTTTGGGACCGAGAGGTCGGATGTTCGAATCATCTCGCCCCGACCAATCAGCATTTTTCGGTTGGATGAGTATCTGCCCCTTATTGCATTTGCAATTAAGCAAGCAAAATTGTTCAATTAAGTAGTATTTATCACAAAAACTTTGGAGGTTACATAAATAAATTATGGCAAAATTAACACAAACGGAAATCGTCAACAGTTTGGCGGAAAAAACAGGAATGAAAAAAACTGAAGTAAAAAGCTTCTTCGATGCTTTGGCTGGCTTGGCGACAAGCGAAGTTAAAAAAAGCGGAGAATTCACCATCCCGGGCTTCGGCAAATTGGTCAAAGCGACACGCAAAGAGCGTGAAGGTCGCAATCCGGCGACCGGCGAACCGATTAAAATTCCTGCGAAAACAACTGTTAAATTCCGTCTTGGCAAAGCTATGAAAGATGCCGTCAGCTAAACGCGGGTTTTGATTTTTCGTTTTAAAAACGACCGCTAAATCGTCTGATTTAACGGTCGTTTTTTCTACCTAACATCAAGATTTAAGAAAAAATTCACAAATGTTAAAAAAAATGGTGACAAATTATGATTTTTTTGTTAGCATAATTCCATTCGTTGAAAAACAACCGACTGTTTTCAAATTTTTTAGCAACTTACAGGTTTTAGATTTCAACTAATTTATGAACATGCCCCCGAGTTTTAGGGAGTTTTCATGAAATCCGTTGCCTATGGCAAACACGAGTTTTTAGAGGTTTTATACATACTTAATTTCAATGAAGGAAGGAGAAGAATATAAAGTGGCAGCAACAAAACAAATGACATTGCAGGACAGAATCTTGCAGATTGATCATATTCAGGCACGCCGTTTCGCTAAATTAAGCGGTGCGGCATTGGAAATCGCAACCGAGGGAATCATCAGACACCTGAGAGCCTGCGCTCGAATGGATGTCAATCCTGATGCGTCCGCCGTGCGCGAGATCATTGACGATGCATTGAATGGAAGAAGAGTGTTTGCGGAAACGTCAAACGATCTTCTCGCCGCCTAGATTTATTTTATATTTTTAGTTTTATTATTTGACCGCCATCATTTTGGCGGTCATTTTTTGTTTAGTCTTTTAATTTGACGCGGTACAGATTATACGCGGGAAAACTTGCGCTCAGTTCCCTTTCATACCATTTATCAATATTCGCAAAATCAACCTCCCATTCGCTTGGAATAACAACATACGAAAGAATCGTCTCGGGCGAGCTTCGCGGATTGAAGTTTTTAATATATTCGCCGTAAATCCGCGCTTCGTTGTCAATTTCGCCGTAAGTCAACGGTTTATAATCGGCATTTAAACGGTCGGTGTGCCTGCCCCAGCCGAACAGCGCGATCATCGAAACGAAATCGCCTTTGGTTTTCATCGCGTCGGCAAGACTTTCGGGCGAAACGCCTTGAAAATGAATGTATTGATAATAACGCTCTTTATTTTCCTGCCACGAAACGCCTGCAAAAACGTGCTGATGCCGCGCCCAGAGAACCGATTGCGGGGCAATGGTCGGCAAATCGTCGCCTTGAAGCATCGAATACGGCATAATCACGGTTTTATGCGTGTCGCCGTTTTGAGCGTAAATATCGGTCAGATACTGCCCGACATCAAAACCTTTATCGCGTTCGACGTTCGCATCGTCGAGAACGCGCACCGTGTAATGACATTCGACAAAGCCCCAAACAACTGACAGCAAAGCAACTAAAACAATCGCAATTTTTGCCGCCGTCCTGTTAAATAATTCAGATTTTTTTAACAAAATCCCGACCGCGACGACCAGCGCGAGCGCGGCAACGTAATTGCCGATAAAAACCTGATAATGGATCGGCTGTAAAGATCGTCCGGTAATAATCTGCTGGTTAAAAACCACAATCGGCACGAGCGCGAATGAAACGGCAAAAAGCGTTTCGCGTTCCTTGAAACTAATTTTTTTCAGCAAAACGCCCGCGACGACGATCAGCAGAACAAGAAAGCTGATGTAGATCGGCACGCGGAAAAAGTCGGGCGCGTGCGTTAAAACGAGCAATTGCACGTCGTCCATTGTATGCGAACGCTTCGAGAGCAGAATCGCGTAAGGAATCAGCGACAGCAGACACGCCGCGCCGAGCGCGAGAAATGCCTTAAAATCCTTCCAAAAGCCTTCGGGACGCGCAACTGACCAAACAATCACCAAACAGCCGAGCCACGCCGCGCCCGTCGTCCATGTGTAAAAGTAGGAAAAGGCGGTAAAAGCGAAACAGAGCGACGCGAGAACGCAGTAAACGACGCGTTTGCGCATTTCATCCGTAATGACGAGCAGCCAGACGAGCGCGATCATCGCCAGAAAGAACGGAAACGGCATCGCCGGAATATACCTTCGAAATGCGGGAAAATACGGATAGGAATAGCTCCAGCCGGTAATCTCGCCGATTGCGCCTTCGCCCGCCGCGAGTGCGCCGCCCGCAAGCACAAAAAGGCTTCCCATCATCGCGTAAAGCGAATTGCCCGTCAGCCGCCCGATCACCCAAAACGCCGCCAAAGCCGCTAAAAAGCCCGCTAAACCGCCTGCAATCGTCATCGCCCACGGCGCACCGACACCGAAAATCCGCGCCGGAATTGCCACCGTGTATGGCGCGGCAAACTGGATCGAAAACAAAGATTCGGGCTGCGGATCGTTCGGCGCGTCATCGCGCCCCGTGTATGGGTCGTTTTTGCGCGGTCTGCCGTCAATCAGTGCCTTGACATAGGAAGCATACGCCACTTCGTCAATATCGTTGTAGGCATAATGCCCCTGCCAGTCGTCGCCGCGCAGATACCACATTTTAAACTGCGGATAAAGCGTAAAGATTGCCAGAAAAAGTCCCGCGATTAGTCCGAAACGCCAAAGTAATTTATTCATTTATCATTTATCATTTATCATTCAACGACTCGTTTCGTCCGTGCCGTATTGAATAATGAACTTTGAATATTTAAGTTTAAACTTCTATCATTGAGCAAATATCAAATGATAAATGATAAATGATAAATGGTAAATGATATGAGCTTAAAAGAAAGATTGGTCGCCGATATGACGCAGGCGATGAAGGATAAAGACACGAATAAACTTTCGACGCTGCGAATGGCGAAAGCCGCGCTGATGAACGAAGAAAACAAACGCGGTGTCGGCACGGTTCTGACCGACGACGAGGTTAGTAAAATTCTGCTTTCGCTCGTCAAACAGCGCAAGGATTCCATCGAGCAGTTTACCGCCAACGGGCGCACCGAATTAGCTGAAAAAGAACAGGCGGAACTCGCCGTTCTCGAAGAATATCTGCCGAAAGCCGCGACGCAGGAAGAAGTTACGGCGGCGGTCGAAGCGGCGGTTGCCGAAACGGGCGCAAGTTCGATAAAGGAAATGGGCTTAGTGATGAAAGCCGCGCTCGCCAAACTCGCGGGCAAAACCGCCGACGGCAAAATGGTCAGCGAAACCGTCAAAGCGAAACTTTCATAATAGATTTATTGTCAGCATAAAAAAATGAAGGCTTCTTCTGAAATTTCAGAAGAAGCCTTCAAATCAACACTTGACGAATTATTGGGTTCTTTTGACCGTCAGTTCGACGAGTCTTGAATTATCGCCGTAACACGTCAGACAGTCGTTGGCAAAAGCGACCAGAAAACCGGTTTTAGTCGCCGTCCAGGTGCGCGAAGTGCCGATCCGGAAATAAGTTCCCGTGTAAGCGAGCGGGTTATTGTTCTGGCTGAAAATCTCGCCGACCAGTGCCATCACTTTCAGATCGGGATGCCGGCGCACGGCATCGAAAACCGTTCCTTCATAACCGTTGGCGGTCGTTTCCTTATTGCCGTTGTTCCATTCGGGACTAGCGACCGAAAACTCGAATTTTTGACCTTGCCGCATATAGATCCCCGTGTAATTGTAAGGCTCTTTGGCTCTGACGGTCTTGGTTTTCGACTGCCCGACTTCGAGTTCGCCCGGCATCAGATTCGTCAGCGGCGCGCAGTTTTTTTCGACCGGATACATACTGTTGATGCCGGCAATGTCGCCCGCCGTCAGACCGTTTGAGCCGAAAGTCGTGTTCGAAGGATTATTCCGGCGTTTGATGGTCTGCAGTTTGACGCCGTTGACCGTTTTGCCGAAAGAATTGAAACGATAATGCATCAGGGAGTTGAAATCATAACTGCCGACATCGGTTCCGTCGATCGTGTGCTGCATGAAATTTCCTTTTTTATCCCATTCGATATTGTTCCAAAGGACTTCAACGTGTTGGTCGCGGTCTTCGCGTGATTGTTCGTGCCACAACCCCAGAGCGTGCGCTATTTCGTGGCGGACGGTGCGGTTGGCAAGACTCGACAATTTGATTTCCTGCCCGTCCGGGCAGACGAAAAGCGGGCATTTTCCGACATACGACTGTCCGCCGTGCCAGCCGAGCTGCGCGTCGGTGTAGCGTTTGAACTTGATATACTGACTTTCGGTCGTTCGTTTCTTAAAACAAACGTTGGTGTTGGCGGAAATATGATTCATCGCGTTGATGATCGAAGTTCGTTCCGCGTCGGAAAATCCGTCCAGAATCTCGAACGGCACGATTCCGTTAGTCCATCTGCCGTTTAATAAACCGTTCTCGACCGTCACCGATTGTCCGGTCATCATATTTTGGTAACTATTCAGAAAAGCCTCGCTGCCGACCCAGATGTCGCCTTCGATATAGGCTTCGCCGTTGACGATCGTGACCTCGACGGGTTTCGTGGTTTTGATCTGCTTGTTGGGCAGTTTGGCGTATTTTTTGGTTTTCACGGGAACAACGTAACTTTCCGGCTCCTGCGCCGAAACTACCGAACCGATACCGACCAGTAAAACAAAAAGCGTTAATAATCTGATAATATTTTTGCGTAAATTATTTTTTCTCTTCAACATATTCTTTCTCCTTTTCCTGCGGCTATTCTCCAAATAAAGCCGTTCTCACTTGTAACTGACTTTTCCCCGGAAAACGTATCGAACAAATTTAAAGAAAATTGTTTGCCGCCTTTTTTTGAAGAACTAAATTTAAGCCGGCTCAACGCTTTACAGCAATTTAAAATAAAAGAAAGGGCAGGAATTCCTGCCCTTTCTTTTATTTTCACCGCACGGTTTTACGCGCACTTGAACGCACCCGCACCTCGATCAATTACGGAATTCGATTTAGGAGTTTTACGCTGTTTTATGCGCGGTTAAATGCGCGCAGTTGAACTTCAGATAGTCGGTCGTTGATTGGACGGGTTCGCGGTTCATTATCTCGAACAGATCGTCGTTGTATTCGAATTTTACGCCCGTGTTGAGGTTGACGGTTTTCTCGGTTATCTTGACGTTAAAGGATGTGATGATCTTGCCTGTTACAAGGCTGCGCGATTCCGGTTTATTGACCAGTTCGTCATCGGTGAACTTTAATATTTCCATAAATCTAAACTACCACGAATAACCGAATGTTGCATTAAAAAATTGGCAAGAAAAGATAAAAAAATGCTT
>JALHNX010000125.1 GCA_022843305.1 Pyrinomonadaceae bacterium
TGACGACGCAACCTACGCGGGCGCACGGGTTTTGGAAATCCTCTCGAAAACCGATAAAAAATTATCCGAACTTTTAGCCGATCTGCCCGAAACATTTTCAACGCCCGAATTACGAGTTGCCTGCACGGACGAGCAAAAATTCGACGTGGTTGCGAAGATCGCCGAAGAATTTGCGAAAACGAACGAAGTTATTACGATTGACGGCGCACGGATTTTGTTTGAAAACGGCTGGGGTTTGGTTCGCGCCTCGAACACGCAGGCGATTCTGGTTTTGAGATTTGAAGCCGATTCGGAAGAAAATCTGAAAATGATTCGTGAAATAGTTGAGGGAAAAGTTTATGAGATGATTGGAAATGAACAGATTTAGTCAAGCAACTGAAACAATATTGCGCAAAGCAGGATGGTTTCCCGGAAGAAACGTTTCCGATCTGGTTGAAGGATGGCGAGTCGAATTGCGACGCCTGAACAATCAGGAAATGTTTCCCGAAGCGGAAAAAATTCTTTTGGAATTTGGAGGATTGAAGATTAAAACTCCGACAAATAAAGATATTCCAAAGTATGATTTAAACCCATTGTTAGTAATCGGAGAAAATGACAGATTTGAAGCTTTTGAAGAAATTTTGAAAGCTAAATTATATCCTTTAGGAGAAGCCGACGGCGGACATGCTTTTTTGGCAGTCAGCGAAGACGGGAAAATATACTTGTTAATGATGAACCTGTTTTTTGTTGCCGACAATTTCGATGAAACGCTGGAGATTATGGCTTCACGAAAAATGCCGAGATTTATCGCATAGAAGTTAAATCGCAAATTGATTTTGGCAAATTCATCAACAATTTCATTGCCGAAAATAATTCGGTATAACAAATCCCAAATTCGGTTCAATACAAAGTTCGGCGACCCGCTTTCAGATACGTTTGACGACCCGGACCATTCTGCCGACGAGCAAAGATTTCTGATTATCGGTAATTCCGAAAATGGCAAACTTCTATTTGTTTCGCACACAGACGACGGCGACACCATCCGCATCATCAGTGCAAGAGAACCGACACGCGGAGAACGTGAGAAATATGAACGAGGAGAATACTAAAACATCGGAAGACGAGATGCGTCCTGAATATGACCTTTCACAGTTGAAAGGCAGAGTTCGCGGTAAGTATGTTGACCGCTATCGAGCAGGCACAAATTTAGTCAGGCTGGAGTCAGACGTGCAAGCCGCTTTTCCCGACGCGGAAGCCGTCAACGAAGCGTTGCGAATGTTAATGAAAGTTGCTCATCGTCAAGTCCAAAAGCAGCCTTGAATGTTGGCGACGGAATGCCGAATGATTCAATGGACGTAAGGGCGCGGGCAGCGACTTTGTCTTGGCATTGTCTTTTTACCATAAACTTGTCCGTAGCGGTTTCGCGCCCCTTCAACGCCGCCGTTAAAACATTGACTTAATCGGCAAATCTTGGCATAAATGAAATTGGAAATTTTATGAGATTCGCAAGCATAATCATTATCGGCAACGTGAGGGACTTTACTTGAAAAGTTAGAGCCAATAATAAATTTTGCTCAAAAAGTCCCAAGTCAAAAACGGCTTGGGACTTTTTTGATTTAGGATTTTATATTTTAGATGGCGGATTTTTTCGCCGATAAATGTTAAGATTTGAGTTTTGAAACCCTTAATCGGCAGAGAGTTTTGACGATTAACTATTTACAATTTACGAATTTATGACTGAACCTTTAGAACTAAAGAAAACCGTTAATTTACCGAAAACCGATTTCGCACAAAAGGCGAATCTCGGGCAAGCAGAACCGGCGCGTCTGAAAAAATGGACGGATGCAAAACTTTACGAAGCGATTCAGGATGAACGCAAAGATGCGGAAAAATTCATTCTGCACGACGGTCCGCCGTATGCCAACGCCGATATTCACATCGGCACCGCGCTCAACAAAATTTTAAAGGATTTCGTCGTCAAATCGCGTTCGATGATGGGTTTTGCCGCGCCTTACGTGCCGGGTTACGATTGCCACGGTTTGCCGATTGAAACGCACGTCGAAAAGAAACTGGCGGAAAAAGGCAAGAACAAAAACGATCTGCCGGTCGCCACGTTCCGAAGAATCTGCCGCGAACACGCTTCGACGGCGATGAATAATCAGACACGCGATTTTAAGCGGCTCGGCGTTTTGGGCGAATGGGAAACGCCTTATTTAACGATGTCGAACGAATACGAATCGGAAACGGCGCGGCTTTTCGGGACGTTTTTGGAACGCGGCTACGTTTACAAAGGTTTGCGTCCGGTTTACTGGTGTATTCACGATCAGACGGCGTTGGCGGAAGCGGAAGTCGAATATAAATTGCACACTTCGCCTTCGATCTACGTAAAATTTCCGCTCGTCACAGACCCTTCGGAAATTGATCCGGCATTGGCAGGCAAACGCGTTTCGCTCGTGATCTGGACGACCACGCCCTGGACGATTCCGGCGAATTTGGGCATTTCTGTTCATCCCGATTTTGAATATGTCGCGGTCGAACAAAACGGCGAGGTTTTGATCGTTGCGGCAGAGCTTCTCGGTTTTGTCGTCGTCAAATGCTGTCTCGGAATGCCGGACGAAAACGGCGAGCGGCATGTTAAGCCGGTTTTAGCCAGATTCAAAGGCTCGAAGCTCGATAGAATGAAGGCGAAACATCCGTGGATTGACCGCGAATCATTGATAATGAACGGCGAACACGTAACGATGGGCGGCGAATCGGACGCGGAAACCGAGGTTGACGTCACGGAAGCGCGTGAGAAAAAAGATACTGCGAAAGGCGGAACGGGATTAGTTCACACCGCGCCCGGACACGGAAACGACGACTTTGTGATCGGCAAGGAATACGGCTTGGAAGTTTATTGTCCGGTGGACAGCACGGGACGTTTTACGTCGGATGTCGAACACTTTGCGGGCGAAAATATCTTTCAGGCGAATCAGAAAATCGTCGAACTGATGCGTGAAAACGGGTCTTTATTGTTTTCCGAAGATTATGAACATCGTTACCCGCATTGCTGGCGGTGTAAAAAACCCGTGATCTTTCGCGCCACGCCGCAATGGTTTATTGCGATGGATAATTTGGAAGAAAAATCTCTGCGCGCACAGGCTTTGCGCGAGATCGAACGCGTCAAATGGCATCCTTCGTGGGGCGCGGGTCGGATGGCGAATATGTTCAAAGGTCGTCCAGATTGGTGCGTTTCGCGTCAGAGAAGTTGGGGCGTGCCGATTCCGGTTTTCTATTGCCAGAAATGCGATCACACGGTTGCCGACGCGGAAGTCGTTAATCACGTCGCCGATATTTTTGCCAAAGAAACGGCGGACGCTTGGTATAACCGAACGGAAAGCGAGCTTTTGCCCGAAGGTTTTGCTTGCCCGAAATGCAACAGCGCGGATTTTCGTAAGGAAACTGACATCTTGGACGTTTGGTTCGATTCGGGTTCGTCGTGTGTCGCCGTTCTTGAAACACGCGGCGAAACTCTGCGTTTTCCGGCGGACGTTTATCTCGAAGGCGGCGACCAATATCGCGGCTGGTTTAATTCCAGCTTGATGTGCGGTTTGGCGAAACACGACGAATCGCCGTATAAACAAGTCATCACGCACGGTTGGGTAGTTGACGGCGAAGGCAGAAAGCAAAGCAAAACCGAAGGAAATGTCACCGCACCGATTGAAATCATCAATAAATCGGGCGCGGACGTTTTGCGGCTTTGGGTTGCGGCGGTTGATTACACCGAAGACGTGCGCTGTTCGGATGAAATTCTGCAGCGCGTCACGGACGCTTATCGGAAATTCAGAAATACTTTGCGTTACGCGCTCGGAAATCTCGACGGGTTCAACCCCGAAACCGATACGGTTTCGTATCAGGAAATGCTCGAAATTGACCGCTGGGCGCTCGCGAGTTTTGACGAAGCGGCGAAAAAGATCCTCGCGGGTTACGAAACGTTCGATTTCCAAGCCGTCTATCAGACGATCTACAATCTCTGTACCGTCACGCTTTCGGCGCGGTATTTTGACATCATCAAAGACCGTCTTTACATCTTCGCGCCGCGAAGTTTGGAACGCCGTTCGGCGCAGACCGCGCTTTATGAAATGACGGACAAACTCTGCCGTCTGCTCGCGCCGGTGCTCGCGTTTACGGCTGACGAAGCGTTCGAAAACTTGCCGCATCAAAAGCTCGCGTCGGTTCACTTAGCCGAATTTCCGAAAGTTTCGGGCGCGGATAATTCGCGGCTTTTAGCCGATTGGGAACGAGTTTTCTCGATCCGTGACGATGTCCTAAAAGCTCTGGAAGAAGCGCGAAATGCCAAAGAGATCGGTTCGTCGTTGGAAGCAAAAGTGATTTTGCGAGCCGATAAGGAAACGACGCGGTTTTTACTCAATTACTACGAAGATCTGCGTTATATCTTTATCACGTCGCAAACGGAAGTTCACGAAGACGATTATTTCGCCGTGAACATCCAAAAAGCCGACGGCGCGAAATGCGAACGCTGCTGGAATTATTCCGTCCGAGTCGGCGAATCGGAAAAATACCCGACCGTCTGCGAACGCTGCGTCGCGGCTTTGTCGGAGATCGAAAAATCGGCAGCGGCTTAAAACTTTTAACCGCGAAAGACGCGAAAGATGCTAAAACTATAGAAATACCTTTTCGCGTAATTTCGCGTATTTCGCGGTTACATCAAAAAATATGTTGAAGAAATCTTTAATCAGTTTAACAATCGTTTTGGTTTTGGCGGGCGCGGCTTTTGCCCAAAAAGTTTACACGCCCGGAAAAGGTTCGGCGGAGCGGACAGCGATCTTGAACGCTTTGCGCGCGCCGGTTGAAAAGGATTTGAAGCAGAAAATTTCCTTTAATATCGAGCATTTTAATGTGCAGGGCATTTGGGCTTTTATATCGGGCG
This sequence comes from Pyrinomonadaceae bacterium, assembly GCA_022843305.1. GTDB lineage: Bacteria > Acidobacteriota > Blastocatellia > Pyrinomonadales > Pyrinomonadaceae > JAFDVJ01. The sequence goes on from JALHNX010000125.1 coordinate 4,910, forward strand.
ACCCGCAGAGTGCTTCGGGCGGCAGACCGAATTATCGAAACACGCGTTATTGGGAAGCCGTTAACGCCGATATGTTCGACAATAATTTTTTCGCGGTCTTGAAAAAAACGGGCGGAAAATGGAAGGTCGTCACTTACGCAATCGGTTGTACAGACGTTTGTTACGCCGATTGGTGGCGACGCTACAAAGCACCGAAAGCGATTTTTCCCTATACCGAATAAGCTCGAAATTGAGCAAACCGCAGATTGACGCGAATAGACACGGGAATAAATAAACGATAACCTGTGTTTATTCGTAAACAAAAGCGGTTTTAGTTTTATAAAGATAAAGTGAACAAAAAAGATATTTTCTGGAAATTGGGTTATTTGGCGGTGACGGGCGCGGTCTTTATGATTGACCAGACGACCAAAGCGTGGGCGAAAAGCCGGTTTTGCCCGTCAGTTGCTGATTGTTACCGCGATCAGATCACGGTCATTTCGGGTTTTCTGAATTTCGCCTACGCGACCAATACGGGTGTCGCGTTTTCGATGTTCGACGATCACGGCAGCACCGGACGCTGGGGTTTGTCGGTCATCGCGTTTATTGCCGCCGCGCTGGTTTTATTCTACTTCTGGCGCACACCGCGTTCGGACGACCGCGTTCTGGGCGGTTTGGCTTTGCTGCTCGCGGGAATTATCGGCAACGTTACCGACCGCGCGCGTCTGGGCTACGTCGTCGATTTTATTGACGTGCAGTTCGGATCGTGGCATTATCCGACCTTTAACGTCGCCGACATCGCCATCTGCACCGGCGCGGGACTGCTTATTCTGGATATGTTTTTGACCAAGAAAACGGAAGACGAAAATAAGAAGACGGAAGAAAAACCGGTTGAAAACACATAACAAAGATGAGCATTTCATTGCGCGAAATAACGCCCGAAAATTTTAAGGAATGCGTCAATTTGAAGGTTAACGACGCGCAAAACACGTTCATCGCGTCGAATGTGATGTCAATCGCGGAGTCGAAAATTTATCCGACACATCTTCCTTTTGCTGTCTATGCAGATAATGAAATGGTCGGTTTCGTGATGTATGGTCTGGACACCGACGATGGACGTTATTATCTCGGACGTTTGATGATTGACAAGAAATTTCAGGGCAAAGGCTACGGCAAAGCGGCGACGCTCGCGGTCATCGAAAAACTGCGCGAGATTTCGGATTGCCGCGAGATTTATCTGAGCTTCGTGCCGGAAAATACGAACGCCGAAGCGCTTTACAAAAGCATCGGTTTCGAGCGCACGGGCGAGATCGCGCACGGCGAAATTATGATGCGGTTTGACCTGAATAAACAAGTAAACAACGAACAACCAACCACGAACAACTAACGAACGAATGTTTCCTGAATTATTTAGAATCGGCGATTTTCCCGTCAACACATACGGTGTTCTGCTCGCGCTCGGAATGCTTCTGGCACTTTTTGTCGCCGCGAAACTTGCCGAGCGCGACGGTTTGCCGCGTGAGCGAATTTACGATCTCGGGTTGTGGACTTTGATTGGCGGGCTTGTCGGTTCGAAAATCCTGATGTTTTTCACCGAGGACAACGTCCAGATCTTTTCGCTCGATTTTCTGCGTTCGGGCGGCGTTTATTACGGCGGTTTTCTCGGCGGTTTTCTCGCGCTCGTCCTTTTAATACGTTGGTATAAACTTCCTTTTTGGAAAGTTGCCGACGCATTTGCGCCCGGACTTGCTTTGGGACAGGCAATCGGCAGACAAGGCTGTTTCGCGGCGGGCTGCTGTTGGGGAAAACCGACGGATTCGATTTTTGGCGTTCATTTTACCGAAAAAGCGTACGAATTTACGGGCGTTCCCGTTTACGGACCCGGCGGCGAAGCTCTTCACCTGCACCCGACACAGCTTTACGAATCGATCACGATGTTCGTCGTTTTCGGTTTGCTGATCTATCTGCATAAAAAGAAACGCTTCGACGGGCAGATTTTGATCGCCTACGCGATAATTTACGGAATCGTCCGTTTCATCATCGAATTTTTCCGCGACGACCCGCGCGGCAATATTCTCGGTTTAACTTCGCTGCTCGGAATCTCGACCTCGCAGATCATCAGCCTGCTCGTCGTTGCCGGCGCGGTATTTTTTATGATCCGGCGACTGAAAACAGTCAAGAGCGGAGAGTCGAGAGTCGAGAGTCCGGTCGAATAATTATGGATGTTCAAAAGGAAGCGGAAGAAAACTCGATGCTCAATTTCGAAGCTCAGGCGGAAGATGCCGGAAAACGGCTCGACGCGTTTCTGGCGGAAAAAATCGAGAACTGGTCGCGTTCGCGTCTGCAAAAACTGGTCGCGGACGGCGACGCGCTGGTTAATGAAAAAGAATCGAAAGCGTCGTATAAACTCCGCGCGGGCGATGCAATCGAGATCGAACTGACCGAGCTTCCGGCGGTCGAATTCGCGCCCGAAGACATTGCGCTCGAAATCATTTACGAAGACGAACATTTAGCGGTCATTAACAAGCAAGCGGGAATGGTCGTGCATCCGGGCGCGGGCGTTTTGGGCGGAACGCTGGCAAACGCGATTGCGTTTCACTTCGGATTTGAAAACGAAAAAATCCGCAATCCGCAATCCGCAATCCGCAACCGCGTCGGTATTGTTCATCGTTTGGATAAAGACACGTCGGGCTTGATCGTCGTCGCCAAATCGCAGGAAATTCACGAAGCGTTGAGCGACCAGTTCCGCAATCGCGAAGTTTTCAAATCCTATATCGCGCTCGTTCACGGCGAATCGGAAGAAAACGCGGGCGAGGTCAACGAACCGCTCGCGCGCGAAAAACATAACCGCACGAGAATGGCGGTGCGCGCGCACGGACGAAACGCGCTTTCGCTCTGGAAAGTTAAAAAAAGATTCGAGAAATTCACGCTGCTCGCGGTCGAGATCAAAACCGGCAGAACGCACCAGATCCGCGTCCATCTCGCGCACATCAATCACCCGATTGTCGGCGACGAAACCTATAACGCCGGACGCGATAAGACCGTCTTTGATTTAAAAATTCGCAAAGCGATTCTGGATTTGGGACGCTTTTTTCTGCACGCCGAAAAGTTATCTTTTACGCATCCTGTTTCAAAAGAAAGGCTTGATTTTACCGCGCCTTTGCCCGACGAATTGACAGAGTTTTTAGAATTGCTTTAACGTTTCAATAGAACTTTTTTATTTACCCGCAAATTTTAAACGATTCGGTAGAGGTGATAAATGATAAGTGAAAGATTTCTTTTCATCTATGACTTTTCACCTTTCACTTATTCCGAAGTTTAATTATTTCGCGTTCTTTCGCGGTTTATCTTTATTTGCATTCGTCAAAACTTATGAAAAATATTTTCTTTGCATTTATTCTCGGTCTTTTTCTGTGCTTGCCGGCTTTCGCGCAAAATGCCGGGTTAAATATCATTCCGCAGCCGAAATCGTTGATGCGTTTGCAGGGCGAATTTAAGCTGAATTACAAAACAAAAATCGTTGCGACCGACGAGCCGGGACGCAGATCAGCCGGAATTTTAAATGATCTGCTGATGAAGAATTACGGTTTTAAACTCGAATTCACGGAAAAAGGGCAGAAAAATAACGAGCTCGTTTTTCTGCCGCAAGGCGCGGCGATCGGTAATCCGCCGCCTGAAGCATACGGCTTGACCGTTTCGCCGAAAGGCATTTTAATAATCGGCAGCGAAACCGGGCAATTTTATGCTTTGCAAACCCTAATGCAGATTCTGCCTGTCAATTTCAAAGGCGAAACGAAAATTCCGGCGGTTGATATTTCGGACGCGCCGCGTTTTTCGTATCGCGGAATGCATCTCGACGTGAGCCGGCATTTTATGCCGCTCGATTTCGTCAAAAAATACATTGATTTGATGGCGCAGTATAAATTTAACCAGTTTCACTGGCATTTGACGGACGATCAGGGCTGGCGCATCGAGATCAAAAAATATCCGAAATTGACGGAAATCGGTTCGCGCCGACCGGACACCGTCGTTCAGAAAAACTTTAATCCGTATATCGGCGACGGCGTTCCGGTGAGCGGATTTTACACGCAGGAACAGATCAAAGAAGTCGTCGCTTACGCCAAAGCGCGAAAGATCAACGTGATTCCCGAAATCGAACTGCCCGGACACGCTTCCGCCGCGCTCGCCGCTTACCCGCAGCTCGGCTGCAAGGAAAATTTCGAGTATAAAGTTCAGCAGACATGGGGAATTTTCAAGGAAGTTTTCTGCCCGACCGACGCGACCTTTAAGTTTCTCGAAGACGTTTTGGAAGAAACCATCGCGCTTTTCCCCGATTCGCCCTACATCCACATCGGCGGCGACGAGGTTTTGAAGGATCACTGGAAAGAATCGGCGTTCGTGCAGGATTTGATGAAGCGCGAAAACTTGAAGGATGAACACGAAGTGCAGAGTTATTTCATTCGCCGCATCGAAAAATTCGTCAACTCCCGTGGCAAAAAGATCATCGGCTGGGACGAGATTCTCGAAGGCGGACTCGCGCCGAACGCGACGGTTATGAGCTGGCGCGGCGAAAAAGGCGGCATCGAAGCCGCTAAAGCCAAACACGATGTCGTGATGACGCCGACCGATTATCTCTATTTCGATTACGGTCAGGGCGACCCGAAAAGCGAACCTTTCAACATCGGCGGATATGTGCCGCTCGAAAGGGTTTACAGCTACAATCCGCATCCGAAGGAATTAACCGAAGACGAAAAAAAATATATTCTCGGCGCGCAGGCAAACGTCTGGTCAGAATATTTAAAGAAACCCGAAAACGTCGAATATATGGTTTTCCCGCGAATGCTCGCGCTCGCGGAAGTCGTCTGGTCGCCGTTTGAGAGCAAAAATTTCGGGAAATTTCAGAGCAGACTTTCCGCGCATTTTCCGCGCCTTGATAAGCAAAACGTCAATTACCGGATTCCCGAACCGGCGAATTTTAAAAACGCTTACCTGAATGACGGTAAATGTGAAAATTGCACTGCCAAAATCTTATTATTTCCGCACGTTCCAAACAGTAAAATTTATTACACTTTAGACGGCAGCGAACCAACAGAAAAATCTAATTTACTTTTTGTTGAGCCGATTGTTGAGGTTACCGTCAAGCGCGGTGAAACAGTTGATTTGAAAACCATTGTCGTTTTACCGAACGGCAGAAAAAGCGCGACTTACACCGCGACATTTACGGGACGCGAAATGCTTGCGGCAATAGATTTGAAAGACGCGGAAGCGGGCGCTTTGTTTCGTACTTTCACAAAAAGCTACAACAGCGTTGACGAAATCAAAGCTGAAGACTTTGAAAATTCGGGGCAGACAAAAACGCTCGGGCTGTTGCAGTTCAGAGATAAGCTCTCGGAAACCGCGCCGTTTGCCGTCGAGTTCGAAGGCTTTATCAACGTTCCGAACGACGAGATTTATGAATTCGAATTAAATGCCGACGACGGCGCGGCACTTTGGATTGACGGCGAAAAGGTTGTCAATAACGATGGTATTAAAGAAAAAATAACGTTGCAAAGCGGAATTGTGCCGCTCAAAAAAGGCTATCACCGTTTCGTTTTGAAATATTTCAAAGGTCAGGGCAAATGGGCTTTGGGCTTGCGCTGGGGCATCAAAGGACAGCCGCTTCGCGGCATTTCGGCAAACGAGATTTTTCGTCCGAAAGTTATTGAATAATGATGTAGATCAAGGATCGAAGATTTATCAATTATTCATTATCAATTATCAATTATTTCAGTCGTATTTCGGCGTTTTTTACCATTGAATTTATTTGATACCGGATAATTGAAAATTGATAAATGACGGCTTTTATGAACAAAATTCTCGTCGGTTTATTTTCGCTTTTGCTTTTTTCCGCGGCATTGGCGCAGGAAATTCCGAAAGATTACACGCGCTATGTCAATCCGTTTATCGGCACGGGCGGTCACGGGCACACGTTTCCGGGCGCGACCGTGCCGTTCGGGATGGTTCAGCTTTCGCCCGACACGCGCGAAGATAATTGGGACGGAAGTTCGGGTTATCATTACTCGGACAACGTCATTTGGGGATTTTCGCACACGCATCTGAGCGGCACGGGAATTCCCGATTACTGCGACATTCTTTTCGCGCCGACAATCGGCGAGCCGGAATTTTTCGCAAAATCGGGTGATGTCGGCGAAAACGGCTATGCTTCGACGTTTGACCATAAAAACGAGAAAGCCGAGCCGGGTTATTATTCCGTTAAACTGGACGAAGGCAATATTTTTGCGGAAATGACCGCGACCGCACGTGTCGGTTTTCACCGCTACACATTTCCCGCCGGCACGACGGAAGCGAATCTGATTCTGGATTTGAAACACCGCGATAAGGTTCTCGATTCGGAATTGCGGATTGTCGGCAATAACCGCATCGAAGGTTTTCGCCGCTCGTCGTCGTGGGCAAAAGACCAAATCGTCTATTTCGTCGCCGAATTTTCCGAACCTTTCGCCGATTACGCTGTCACGCTCAACGACGGCGGCGAGCGCGAAAAAGCTATTCAGGCGAAAGGCACGAACATCAAAGCATTTTTCCGTTTCGAGGCGAAAAAGCCTCTGCTCGTTAAAGTCGCCATTTCGCCGACCGGAATCAGCGGCGCGAGAAGAAATTTGCAAGCTGAAATTCCGCATTGGGATTTTGAAAAAGTCCGCGCCGATGCAAAAAACTTGTGGAACAAAGAGTTAGCGCAGATCGAAGTCGCGGGCGGCTCGGACGCGCAGATGACGAATTTTTACACCGCGCTTTATCATACAAAAATTCAGCCGAACGTTTATCAGGATTTCGACGGCAGTTATCGCGGGCTGGACGGCAAAATTCATACGCTTGTCAATCAAACCGCCGATCCGAAATCCGAAATCCGAAATCCCAAATCTAACTATTACACGGTCTTTTCGCTCTGGGACACGTTTCGCGCCGCGCATCCGCTTTACACGATCACCGACCGGCGGCGGACGGCGGATTTTATCAACACTTTTATCAAGCAATATGAGCAGGGCGGGCGTTTGCCGGTTTGGGAATTTGCCGCGAATGAAACCGACACGATGATCGGTTATCATTCGGTTTCGGTGATCGCCGACGCGATGGCAAAAGGCATTACGGGTTTCGATTACGAAAAAGCGTTCGAAGCCGCGAAACATTCGGCGGAACTGAATCATTTCGGCTTGGAAGCCTACAAACGGCGCGGCTATATTTCGATGGAAGACGAACACGAATCGGTTTCCAAAACGCTCGAATACGCCTACAACGATTTCTGCATCGCGGTCATGGCAAAGATTTTAGAACGGCAGAAACTTTCCGCCGTGAGAAGCCTAAAAGACGCTCAGGAAGGCGGCGCATATTTTAGGGATTATCAAAAATACATCAAACGCGCGCAGTATTACAAAAATCTTTTCGACAAGCAGACCGGATTTATGCGCCCGAAGCAGAACGGGAATTGGATTTCGCCGTTTCAGCCGAACGAAGTAACGTTTCATTTTACGGAAGGCAATTCGTGGGTCTATTCTTTTTTTGTCCCGCACGACGTTTCCGGCTTGATGGAGCTTTACGGCGGACGCGCGAATTTTACAAAAAAACTCGACGAGCTTTTTACGACCGACCAGAAACTCGCGGGACGCTTTCAGCCCGATATTACCGGCTTGATCGGTCAATACGCACACGGCAACGAGCCTTCGCATCACATCGCGTATCTTTACAATTACGCGGGCGAACCTTGGAAAACGCAGAAACTCATCCGAAAAATCTTGGACGAATTTTATAAACCGACACCCGACGGTTTGATCGGCAACGAGGATTGCGGGCAAATGTCGGCGTGGTATATTTTGAGCGCAATGGGATTTTATCAGATCAATCCCGGTCAGCCGGTTTACACATTCGGCACTCCGCTTTTCAAAGAAGCGAAGATCAATCTCGAAAACGGCAAAACTTTTACGATTCGCGCCCGAAATGTTTCGGACAAAAATATTTACATTCAGTCGGTTCGGCTTAACGGCAAAGCGCATCGAAAATCGTTTTTCACGCACGAAGATCTGATGCGCGGCGGTGTGCTGGAATTCGTGATGACGGATACGCCGAATAAACGCGCGTTTACCGAACCGCCCGTTTCGCGCATCGAAAGCAGTTTTCCGGTGATTCCGACCGTCGAAGCGCAGAGAGTTTTCAGAGGCGAAACCGAAGTCAAAATTTCGACACCGGAAAATAATGCAAAAATTTTCTTTACATTAGACGGCAGCGAACCCGACGCTAAAACGTCAGTAGAATATCGCAGTCCTTTCAAACTTCAGCAAACATCAACCGTAAAAGCTATTTCCATTAATTCAAAAGGCGAAAAAAGTCTGACGGTCGAATCTAAACTCAACAAAATTCCGCACGATTGGACGGTCAAAATCTTCTCGAAATATAACCGTCAATACACGGGCGGCGGCGACATCGGCTTGATTGACGGTATTCGCGGGACGACGAATTTCGCGTCGGGCGAATGGCAAGGTTATCAGCCCGACGATTTGATCGCCGTCATTGATCTTCAGCGCGAAACCGAGATTCGGCGGGTCGGCGGCGGATTCCTTCAGGACGCGCGACCGTGGATTTGGATGCCGACGCGCATCGAATTTGAAGTTTCGGACGATAACGTGAATTTCCGAAAAGTCGCCGAGATCAAAACCGATGTCGCCATTGATGATATGAAACCGCAGATCAAAGATTATATGCAGAAAATCGCGCCCGTGAAAGCGCGTTACGTGCGCGTCAGAGCCTACAATGTCGGCAAAATTCCGGCGTGGCATCCGGGCGCAGGCTTCGATGCGTTTATCTTTGTGGACGAAATTTTCATCAATTAGGCTAAATCACTAAAAAGGTTGCTTTTAAATTTTTCTCGGAATATGATTTAAGTCATATTTTTTTTCAAAACTGCGGTTAATATTTACGTGTAAGTGAAACTGCAAACCCTAAAACTCATCGTCGTCGGCACAGCTTTCGGGCTGGCGTTGGGCATCGGCGTTTACACGTTCGTCTATGCGAAAGGCTATTCGTATATGAGCAATAATCCGATGGCGTGCGCTAACTGCCACATTATGAACGAGCAGTATGACGGCTGGCAGAAATCGAGCCATAAAGCGGTCGCGACCTGCAACGATTGCCACACGCCGCCCGATTTTATCGGAAAATACTACACCAAAGCCTCAAACGGATTCTGGCATTCTTATTATTTTACGCTCGGCGGTTTTCACGAACCGATCCAGATCGGCGAACGAAACCGTCAAGTTACCGAACAAGCCTGCCGATATTGCCATCAGACGATGACCGAATCAATCACGGTTTCGCATAATCGGGCATTGGAAGAAGAAGTTTCGTGCATCCGCTGTCACCGCTCGGTCGGGCATCAGCATTAAAGAGGTATCGGAAGATGGAAGATAAAGAAAAAACAACGGTCGAAGAAAACGCGGAAGAACCGATTGAACCGAAAGAACCCGTCGCGGTCGAGAAAAAACCGCGCGCTTACGGCATAAAAGTGATTATTCTGGTCGCTTTTATCGCCTTTGCCGTGACGATTCTCGGCGCGGCGCTTTTGACCAACATCATCGAGCGCAAGAACGAAGCACGCAATCCCTTCTACCGCGTCGTTGAATTGACGGACGATACTGTTGACCCCGAAATCTGGGGCAAGAATTTCCCTCTGCAATACGACAGCTACAAGCGGACGGTTGACCAGGAACGCACGCGCTACGGCGGCAGCGAGGCGCTTCAAAAACAACCGACGAATGCCGATCCGCGTTCGGTCGTCGCGCAATCGCGTCTCGAAGAAGACCCGCGTCTGAAAACAATGTGGGACGGCTACGCTTTCGCGATCGATTTCCGCGAAGAGCGCGGGCACTATTATATGCTCGAAGACCAGACTTTTACCGAGCGCCAGAATGTCACAACTCAGCCCGGAAGCTGTATCAATTGCCACGCTTCGGCTTACACGGCTTATAAAAAACTCGGCGGCGGCGATATTTTCAAAGGTTTTGCCGTGCTTAATAAAATGCCGTACACGGAAGCCCGCAAAGAGGTTTCGCATCCGGTCGCGTGTATTGACTGTCACGATTCGCAAACGATGCAATTACGGATTACACGACCGGCATTTATCGAAGGAATGAGAGTTTTCAAGGCTTCGCAAGGCATCCAGAATTACGATGTCAACCGCGACGCGACGCGTCAGGAAATGCGATCTTTTGTCTGCGGACAGTGCCACGTCGAATATTATTTCAAGGGCGACGATAAAACTCTGACTTATCCGTGGAGCAAGGGATTAAAAGTCGAAAACATCACGGCTTATTACGACGAAGTTCAGCATAAGGACTGGGTTCACGCGCGGACGGGTGCGAATGTTTTAAAGGCGCAGCATCCCGAATTCGAAATGTATAATCAGGGCATTCACGCGCGCGCCGGCGTCGCCTGTGCCGATTGCCATATGCCGTATGAACGAACGGGCGCGATGAAAGTCAGCAGTCACCACGTTCGCAGTCCGCTTTTGAATATCAATCAGGCTTGCCAGACCTGCCATAAAGCAAGCGAGGAAGAACTGAAATTCCGCGCCGAAACCATTCAGACGCGCACTTATAATCTGCGGAATATTGCAATGGACGCATTAGTGCAGTTGATCAACGAAATTCAAACCGCGAAAAATGCCGGAAAGACGGACGCGGAACTCCAATCGGCGCGGGATTTTCAGCGCAAAGCACAGTTTTATGTCGATTTTGTCGAAGCGGAAAATTCGATGGGTTTTCACGCACCGCAGGAAGCGACGCGAATCTTGGGCGAATCAATCAATTTTTCGCGGCTCGGACAGATGGCTCTGCGCGGCGAAACCATTCCGCCGCCCGCCGCGCAGGTTTCGATGGTTATCTCGGCGCATCAGAACAATTTTGAATAAAAGTTCTGATAATCTTTAGTTTTGCAGGCTTTGAAAAACTTTCTTTCGGGCAGAAACGTATTCATTTCACGTTTCTGCTTTTGTTTTATGCTAAACTTTCGGCAAAACCATTTCTTATAATTTCAAATCAAACTTATGAAAAAGAATCTTTCTTTAATTTTATTTTTACTGCTTTTCCCTGTCTTCGCGCTCGCGCAGGATTACGGCGCGAAAATCTCGGAGATTGACGCTTACGCACAAAAGGTGCAGGCAGATTGGAACATTCCGGGCTTGGCGATTGCGATCGTCAAAGACGACCGCGTAATTTTCCAGAAAGGCTACGGCGTGCGCGATATAAATAAAGCCGAAAAGATTGACGAAAACACACTTTTTGCCATCGCGTCGAATTCAAAGGCTTTTACGACCGCCGCGCTGGCGATTTTGATCGACGAAAAGAAGATCGGCGGCTGGGACGATAAGGTTTCCAAATATCTGCCTGATTTCCAGATGTATAGCCCGTATGTGACGAGCGAACTGACGATCCGCGATCTGGTTTCGCACCGCAGCGGTCTAGACACTTTCAGCGGCGATCTTTTGTGGTATGACACGACCTATTCGACCGACGAGATTCTGCGCCGCGTCCGGTTTTTGAAACCCGTCAAAGGCTTTCGGGCGGGCTATGGTTATCAAAACCTGATGTTCGTCGCCGCGGGCAGAATCGTCGAAAAAGTTTCGGGCAAAGCGTGGGGCGAATTCGTCAAAGAACGCATTTTGACGCCGCTCGGAATGACGCGGACGACGACGACCGTCCGCGATCTCAAAGAAAATTTCGCTTCGCCGCATAACGAATCGGGCGGAAAACTTCGCGCTCTGCCGCTCGGCAATATCGACGCCGGCATCGGTCTCGCGGGACTTAATTCCTCCGTTTCGGACGTTGCGAAATGGCTTCGCCTGCAATTGGGACGCGGAAAATTCGAAGGCAAGCAAATTTACAGCGAAGCGCGCGCGAACGAAATGTGGCAGCAGAACATTTTTATTCCCGTCAATTCTTTCCCGCAAAAAGATGCGCCGCTACAGCTGTTCAGAGGTTACGGTCTGGGCTGGTTCATCGAGGATTATCGCGGCAAAAAACTCGTTTCGCACACCGGCGGACTCGACGGAATGATCACGCAGACGGCGCTGATGCCGGGCGAGAATTTAGGATTGGTCGTGCTCACGAACAGCGAAACCGGCGCGATCGGAATCATGCGCAACAAAATCCTCGACGTTTTTCTCGACGCGCCGAAACGCGATTGGAACGCCGAGGCTTTGGAAAGAGCGAAACAGGGCAAAATTCGGGAAGACGCGGAAAACAAAAAGGTTGACGAAACGCGTGTGCGCGACACGCGCCCGTCGCTCGCGTTGAAGGATTACGCCGGAACTTATTCGGGCGAAATGTATGGCGATGTGACCGTCACGGAAGAAAACGGCAAATTGGTGATGCGGCTCATCCCTGCGCCGAATTTTGTCGCCGATCTCGAACACTGGCATTACGACACGTTCCAGATAAAATGGCGCAATTCCGTTAATTATAATTTTCCGCG
>JALHNX010000126.1 GCA_022843305.1 Pyrinomonadaceae bacterium
CTTGTCAAAGGTTTTGTAAAGCGACGAGATAAAATTCGACCCGGCAATCGCCACTTTTTTGGGAACTTTGAACATCGGCGCGGAAACGCCCGAAAGTCTTTCCAATCGTCCGAAAAATTCCGCGACCGTCCAATTAACCGCGCCCAGAAGGTATCTTTCGCCGTGCGAACCTTTGTCCAAAGCGTTCAAAAACGCGGTTGCCGCATCGCGCGCATCAACGAAATTAACGCCGCCGGTCGGCGTGATCGGCAGTTTCTGCGCCATAAAATCCAAAACGATTTTCGTCGAACTCAGACGCTCGTCGCCTTCGCCCAAAAGCAAGGACGGATTCAGGATTACAAGCCGTTCGCCTTTATCCTGAAACACGCGAAGCGCGGTCTTTTCCTGATAATATTTCGAGGCGTAATAAGCCCATTTCGTCAGAATCTCGACCGGCTGCGGATAGGTTTCGTCAACAATTTCGCCATCGTCCGTGATCGCCGAAGTGCCGCTCGACGACGCGAGAATAAAGTTTTTAACCTTATTTTCCTTTGCCGCCTCGCATAAAAGCCGCGTGCCTTCGACGTGAATCCGGTTCATCGCAGCCGCGCCGTCGTAAGCGAACGAAACTTTTCCGGCGAGATGATAAATCGCCGCGCAATTTTTGGTCGCCGCCGCGACATCTTCTTTTTTCGTCACCGAACCGGCAAACGCCTCAACGCCCGCGTCGGTCATCCATTCGGGAACGCTCGATGCCATGACGCGCAGATTTTTCGCACCCGCGTCCAGGAATTGTCGGACGAGATGCGTTCCCAAAAATCCGGTTCCGCCCGTGATTAAAATTTTCTTTTCTGTTTTCTTTACTGCTTTTATTTTTCTCGCTGCCATTATTTTAAATACGATATATTGTAATTTTGAATTTGCGCATCAACCGTTACAATCGTTAAATTATTTGCCAACGACTGACAAATTAAAATACGTTCAAACGGATCGCGGTGCAGAGCGGGCAAATTTGCCAATTCTTTGACCGCGTTTTCGTGTGCGGAAAAGTGTCGGCAAACGCAAATCGGCGGTAATATACCAGAGAAAAATATGCGTATCGAGAAGCAATTTCATCAGCTTTCAAAATCCGCCAAAACTTCTTCCGGCAAAGGCGCGTCGAAATCTTCGGGAACAATAAAGTCGTTTTTGCTTAAACCAAACGGACGCAAATCTTTCACGGTTGTTTCTTCTTCTAAAATGGTGACGATAACGCGGACAGATTCGTGATTTTGCACGACTTCGGGAATTTCGCCGCTCCATTCCAATTGATTTCCGTTTAATGTCGCTTTATAAGTTTGCAGCATCGTAGTCACCTCTTGCGTTAGATTATAAGCTATTTTACCAACTTTTCTTAATCGGGTGCGCTTCGGTATTAAAGACGACTTTTTTGAAATCCAGAGTTTTCGGCGGCGCGAACAACAAATAATAATATTTGAAAGTTTCGGCAAACAGAAAACTCTGCATCGTGTCCGCTTTTTCCTTTGTCACTACGCTTTTATTTGTTGAGCAAAACCGGCTCGCCGAATCCGAGTTCTTTCAGGCGCGGCAATTGCGTTTTGGCGTCGCCGACGACGAGCCAGATCATTTTATCGGTGTCGAGATATTTCGCCGACAAAGATTTTATCTGTTCGACCGTCATCGCTTTGACGATTTGTTCTCTGCTTTTCGCGTAATCGTATTTCCAGCCGTATTTGCTGATATTATCGAGCATTCCGAGCTTGGCGAACGAGGTTTCAAACGCCCGCGCATTGCTCTTTATCAGAAAACTTTTTGTCGTTTCCAGATCGTTTGCCGAGTAATTTTTCCCGTAATTCTGCAAAATTTCTTTAACAAGTTGTGCCGATTCCAAAGTAACGTTTGTCCGCACACCGCTCGAAATCGTAAACGCGCCGGGGCTTTTCGTTCCCGAAAATCCTGAAACGATGCCGTAAGTGTAGCCTTTGCCTTCGCGCAATTGCTGCGTCAGTTGCGAAGCGAAACCGCCGCCGCCGAGGATATAATTCATCACGACCGCCGGGTAAAAATCCTGATCGGTTTGCGCGAGCGCGGGATAACCGAAACGGATAACGGATTGTTTCGCGTCCGGCACGTCGTAGAAATAAACCTGCGATTTGGCGGGCGGAGGAGGAGTTTTATATTCGGGAATCTCGACTTTTTTCGCCTTCCATTTCGTGTTGATGCCGTTCAGGGATTTTGTAATTGACGCTTTGTTCAAAGCACCGACAACGTGCATCCGCGCGACCGACGGCGAAAAGGATTTCGCGTAAAAAGCCTTCAGATCGTCGAGCGTGATGGCGTTGACCGATTCAATCGTTCCCAGAATATTGCGCGAACGGATGTTGTCCTTGCCGTAAATCAAAAGGTTGTAATTATTCTGCGCGACGGCGTTCGGGTCGGCTTCCTGCTGGCGAATCTGGCTGATCATGCTTTGTTTGACAAGATCGAACTCTTTCGCATCCCAGCGCGGTTCGAGCAGAATTTCTTCGACCAAAGCGAGCGTCGCGTCATAATTTCGCGCCAGAGTGTTGCCCATAATCCGAATTTCTTCGGTGCCGGGAATGACGTTGATCGAAGCGCCGAGCTGCTGGATCGCTTCTTCGAGTTCCTGCGGCGTTTTTCGCGCCGTTCCCTGCGTCATCATCCGCGCCGTCAGATTTGAAACGCCAACTTTATTGATGTCTTCGAGAAGCAAACCGCCGTCAATCACGATGTCGAACGTCACGAGCGGAACTTCCGCGTTCTCAATCCCGTAAACGCGCAAGCCGTTCGAGAGTTTCTGCTCCCAGATCGCGGGAATTTTAACTTCCGGCGCCGCGCCGTATGGCGGTTCCTGGCTGCGGTCGAACGAGGAAGGTGTTTTTTCGTATTTCGCTTCGATCGTCGGGTCAACTTCGTCTTCCGCGCCCTGCACGATCTTTTCTTCGACGACTTCCGCTTTCGTTGAGCCTTCCAACGCCAGATTCAATTTGCCTTTCGGCACAAAGCTCGTCGCCACAAAGTTTTTACCCTTGATGTATTTTTCGTAAACACGCTTTACGTCCGCCGGCGTGACGGCGAGAATGTTTTTGATGTCTTTTTCGACAAATCCCGGATCGTCGGTCAAATAATTATATTGCGCAAGCTGCACGCCTTTGCCCAAAACGCTCGCCAGCGAATTGTAAAATGCGGTTTCCTGTCCCGCTTTGATGCGGCTTAAATCCTTTTCCGAGATTCCTTCTTTTTCAAATTTGGCAAACGCTTCGGCAATCGCTTTGGCAACGTCGTCCAAATCTTTTTCGGCAAAAGCGCGGACGGACAGATGCGTCTGTCCGGCGAGTTCCGAGTCGAAATTAAACATCACAACATTCGGAGCGAGTTTTTTGTCTTCGACCAAAACCTGATAGAAAGGCGCTTTTTTACCTTCCGACAAATAACGGGTCAAAACTTCGAGCGCGTAAGAATCGGGATGATACTGCTCGACGGTTGCCCACGCCATCGTCAGTTCGGGTAATCTGGCAAAGTTGTCTTCGTGGTAAAGTTTGACGGTTTCTTTGACCACGCCGGCGCGTTTCGGCAAAGGTTTCACGTCTTCGCCGCGTTTGATCTCGCTGAAATATTTTTCGACCCATTTGCGCGCCTGCGCCGTGTCGAAATCGCCCGTTACAACGAGCGTTACGTTATTGGGAACATACCAGCGGCGGAAAAATTCCTTCACGTCGTCAAGCGTCGCGTTTTGCAAATCGTCGAGCGAGCCGATAACCTGCCAGTTATACGGATGATCCGCCGGATAAAGAGCTTTATCAATCACGTATTGCGTATGCCCGTAAGGTTGATTGTCAACGCCCTGCCGTTTTTCGTTTTTAACGACCTGTTTTTCCTTCGCCAAAACGGGTTCGGTCACGGTATTGATAAACCAGCCGAGCTTGTCGGCTTCCGCCCAGAGCATTTTTTCCAAAGCGTCTTTCGGGACGGTTTGCAGATAATTTGTCCGGTCGCGCGTGGTCGAACCGTTCGCGCCCGAACCGCCGATGCGCGCCGACATTATATCGAGTCCGCCTTTTCCGAGATTTTCCGATTCGAGAAACAAAAGATGCTCGAAAAGATGCGCAAATCCCGTGCGTCCTTCCTTTTCACGCGCTGAACCGACGTGTGCCGTCAGATTCACCGCGACAACCGGATCGGAGCGGTCAACGTGAAAGATCACTTCCAAACCGTTCGGCAGAGTAAATTTTTCATATTCGACCTTAAACGTCGGTTTGACAGGCGTTTTCTGAGCCGAAACCGGAATTAAGGAGATCAACAGACAAAAAACTATCAGAAGACTATTTGCGATTTTCATAAAATTTTTAAGAGTTAGCGAAGCGGCAAGCCGCGCTGTTTCAAAATTAAGATGCAGATTTTATTAATCCGTGTTACTACGAAAACGAGCGCACGTTTGGTTTCAAAATTTTGATTTATACCAAGTTGCGAGAAAAAGTAGAACAAGAATCAGCCTAAGAATGGAGCGCAGGCTGCCAGCCTGCAAGCGTTTGAAAAACGCTAATTGCTTCTGAATTTATTCAAACTTGCCAATACGCAAAGACTTTTATACCGTTTTGCAAACGGCGTTGCAGGCTGGCAGCCTGCGCTCCATTCAGCAATTTCCTTATTCCGAACTGAGGTTATTTACACAACTCGGTATTACTTTACCGTGATGCCGCAAAAAAGCGCGAACTGCTTCAATAATTGCCGCTTTGAAAAAAAATTTCACTTCCGAAAAAAAATGATAGTTTTTATCGAAAACTTCCGCCTTCTTGGTTGGCGGCGTAAATTCGACCGCCGCAAGATTTCGGCGGGTCGCCTGAAACGGTCTCGTCGAAACTTGAATTAATAAAATATAAAAGGAGAAATAAATATGAAAACTAATAAAACCAACCGCAAAATCGCCGGATTTACGCTGATCGAACTGCTTGTAATGGTTTCGACCAGCGGTGTTTTAATCGGACTTCTGCTGCCCGCAATCCAAAAATAACGCATCGGCAGAAGATTTACACTCCCGAAGAGCCGAAGAATTTGAAATTCTTCGGCTTTTTTTTATTATTGAAAATTCCGATCTAGATTTCTTAATCCTGACATTAATCGTTCTTCGGCTTCCGCGATGATTTTAGCCGTTAATAGAAAATCCTTTTTTGGCGTGTTCTTCTTATCCCACGCAAATCGCCGCCATAAAACGAGCGAAGAAGCATCGACATATTCTCCCTGACAGCGGCGTATCAGCTCGACCCCGTAAGCGATTAAGGCACGCGGCTCGACGTATTTCGGGTCTTCCAAAACAGCTTTCAGCTTTTCTTTCGAAAGCGAAATATTCTCAGCCGCCAGAAGATCGTTGACGGCATTCGCTTCCAGCGAATTCGCAATCGCCTTGTCGCGACCGGTTACTTTTTTTAGTTTCAGATTCGGCGCAGCCGTCAAACGGGCGCATAATTCGCACCAGCAATTTGAGTAAGTCGCGCCGTCAATTTGAACCAGTCGCGGGTCTTCGACAACATCAAATGAGCAAAACAGGTAAGAAACGAAAAAATTTGCGAAATCATTCAAATCATCTTCATTTGTCGAAACCGGTCGGCTGTCTTCCGGCAAAGCCGTAAAATGCGCCAATACGAGTTCTTTAAATCTTTCCGCTTCGGTTTTCGAATCGGTATGCAGACCGTCGATTGCCCATCCGCCGGTCAACCGCAGCCGGTCGTTTTTTATGAGGTGTAAAAACCCGTAGCAGCGTTTTTGCACCTCGACGGCTTTCGACAATGAAGTTGAATTGAATAAAGTCATTTACTAAAACTCGTTTATTTTACTCGTCAATCACCGGTTCCTGCTTCCGAGTTTTACGTCTTTCGGCTTTCCATTTTTTGCGCACTGCTCTGCAATTCGATTTTTACCTTGTAATTATTCTTCGAAGTTAAAAGAGTTTTGAAGATTTACGCCGATTGATTCATTATTACAGTTTTCAGATAATTCTTGAAATGCTTTTTTCAACCCGTTCTGCGCTTTCGTTTTACTAAATTTTTCAAGTTTTGTTAAATCCAGTTTCTGCAAAATATCTACTGTAATCGGACGTTTTGCATCCCAAAAAATAAAAGATTTAAAAAACTCCTGCGCGGCAGTTGAATTTAATAAATCACAAACCTTTTTCGCTTCGCTTTCCGTTTCGAATGGTAGAAAATAGCAAGTGTCATCCAAAACAATCGGTTTGTTATCGTAACTGCCAACCAAGTTGAAATTCAGCTTTTTATAAAACCCCGAAATCACGACTTTCCAAACTGCAAATGAATAATCGCCGATACCGAACATTGCAAATCTTGCGCGTTTTTTATAAATCGAACTTCCGCGTCTGTCTAAAAATTCGGCGTGTAAAGTTAAATAATCCCAAGTTTTCGGAGCAATTTCGGCAATTTTTTCCGTGGTATCTTTGACATCCTTTTGAGTTACAAGCATCCAACGACGCGGCTGCAAATTGCCGTTGGCGATGTCCGAACTTTTCAGCATCGGAAAAACGAATTGGTCTTCCAGTTCAAAAACTTCGCCGAGATTGTTTTTATATTTTTCGCCGTCTTTGGTCAATTCCATCACTTTTGAGCAATCGTGTTTGATACCCGAACGCCATTTGATTTTCGAACCGCCGTTTAAGTATTTCCATTTTTGGTATAGATCAACCGAAGCTAATAATTCGCCGTTTTCAAAGCCGATTGTCTGCGAAGATTTCTCATCGCTTATACCGGCGAATATTTCGGTCGTAAAAGTTTGCTGATCGCCGGAAAAATCGCAAAATAAAAGACACGAATCAACCGAAGCGTTAAAATGTTTTTCAGTTTCGATCTTGTAAATCGCCGACTTCGAGAAACGAATATTATTTTTCCAAGCGTAGGTCAAAATCTTTCGGGCGACGGAAGATTTGATGAGCATTGCAAGCTGCGCGTTTTGACGATTTAAGGACTCGAATAAATTTATGAGCATCCATTCGGAAATATCAAAGTTGCTTTTTCCGGTCATCGCGTCAAAACCGCTAAAATTTTGAAAATTCTTTTTTTCCGGCAAATTGTCGCTTTCCAAAACACCTAATTGCGAGTTTGTCACCCAAGGCGGATTTCCTAAAACTAAAATCGGTTTTTCAAATGTTTTGAATAATTCCTTCCAATCGGTTTCAAAAAAATTCGCTTCAAATATCGAGATATTCTCTTCATCTTTGAATTTATCCTGCGTTTGCGCGATGTAATTCGGAGAAATATCAAACCCCAGAATTTTCGCCGAATGAAAGATTTTGCGCGACGCGCCAACGAAACTTCCCAGTCCGCAAGTCGGTTCGATAATTGTGCTTGGTTTGAGATTTAGGCGCGATAATAAAAGACAAACCTCGAAAGCAAGTTCGCGCGGCGTTTGAAAGTCGCCAAATTCTTTCGTCTTTTTGTCTTTGATTAAACTTATCATCTGACGCGCTTAATTCCGTTCACTTTTCCCGCTTCTGAAATGACTCGACCGTATTGCAATCTCCATTGTAACGCATTTGAAATTGTCAAATAACCATTGACAATGGGTTTTCCTTCCAATACTTCTTCGGCAATCTGATAGGCTTCAATGTCATCAAGCGGCAAATTTCGGTTTTGCATAAATGAAACTAAATCATCCGCGTTTCCATCATTTTCCAAAATCTGTCTTAAACCGGTTGTCATTTGAAAATCGGCAGTCCTTTCTTTTTCAACAAAAATTGTGTGGAGAATATTAAGGTTAGCGGTTCGATTTATGGCATCGTCAGTTTTACTGTAAACAAAAATCAAAAGCGAATAGCCCAAACCGAAAATCTTTTGCCGCGCTGATTTAAAAGGACAAGATGATTGCGGCTGATTGATACTTGTAACCTTTATATCAACATTTAACTCAGGCAAGTCTATTCCCGAAGCCGAACTGCTGAAAGCGACTTCATAATTTTGTGCAAGATAAGCCTTAAATTTATGTTCGATGTAAGTTCCAACCGCTTTTCCATCAGTTACACCGAACAATGACGGCTCGGCATAAGACGACTCAATTTCAGCAAAATTTTTCGCCTCATTCAACATTTGAGGAATTGTAAGATTCATTTTCATTTCTACTCATCAATCACCGGCTCTTGTTTGCGCGTTTTTCGGCGTTCGGCTTTCCATTTTTTGCGGACGGCGGCGACGTCGAATTTGTCGCGTTTTCCGTCGCGCATATTTTCGATCTCGTGCTGGACGCGCGCGGCGACGAGGCGATAGGCTTCGGTGTTCGGAACGCCTTTGGTCATTTCCGCCAATTCTTCGTATTCGAGAAACCGTCCGATCTTTGCGCCGATTTCCGCGCCGAGGCTTTTTTGCGCGGGAATCGTCATTCCTTTCGGAAACGCTTCGAAAGTTCCCCACAAGTAAATCGGCAGAATCCCGATCTTTTCGTTCAGCGCGAGATAGCCGATGATCGGTTTGAATTCGTGGATTTCGCCGTCGAGTGAGCGCGTGCCTTCGGGGAAGATCAAAGTGTTGTAGCCTTGTTTGAGAATTTCCGTGACGTGACGCAGCGATTGGCGCAGGCTTCCCGTCCGCTCGATGGGAATGAGCGTCGTGAAATTGTTCATATAAGCGCGTTTGTAGCGCGTATCGAACCAGTAATCAGCCGCCGCGACCGCGACGGTTTGCTCCGCCGTTTCTTTTCCTAAAGCCTTTTTAACCAAACCCGTGTCAATATGCGAAGCGTGATTCGGCGCGACAATGAAATTCGTGTGTACGGGTACATTCGTTTCGCCTTCGATCTTTGTTTTTAAGACATTGTCGTAAAGTTTGTCCTGCGCGAAATCGATGAGTTGATTTCCGACGCGGCGGACAATCGAAGGAATAAAAATCTCGTCCGTTTTGTCTTCTTCCTTTTTCGGTTCGTCAACGAGTTTTTTCGATTTATCAACGCGCTGCACCGCCGTTAAAAGCTCGCGGACGGTTTGGACTTCGTTCAGAGTGTCGGGCGAAACAACGCGCCCGCCGGCATCTTCGACCGCCGCTTGCAGTTCGACGAACATCAATGAATCAAAGCCCAAATCAGCGAGTTTATCGCCGATGGCGACTTCCGACAAGGCGCGGTTTGAAACCGACGCGACGACTTTGCGAATCCAGAGCGCGGCATCGTCGCCTTTTGTTTCGGCAACCTGCTTGGTTTTCTTTTTCGCGCGTTCTTCCAAGGTTTGCAGCATCCCGACGACTTCGGGACGCTTCACTTTGCGCGTCGCGGTGCGCGGCAGTTCAAACGGCGTAACGTGCAGAATCTTGACGCGCTTGAAAAACGGCAAACCGGCTGAAATTTCGCGGAAATGCTCTTCGACGCGTTTGTTCGTCTCCTGACGTGAAAGCGCGATGTCGAATTCGTAATCCGGCACGACGAGCGCGGAAATTTTCTCGCCGCCGTCGTCGTCGGGCAAACCGACGACCGATAATTCCTTGATAAACGAGGATTTCCCGTAATAATCTTCGATCTCGTCGGGGTAAATATTTTTCCCGTTCGAATCAATTATCACGTCTTTCGAACGCCCGACGATGTATAAATTCCCGTCTTCGTCGAGTTTGCCGAGATCGCCCGTTTTCAGCCAACGGTCTTGCAGAACGGCTTCGGTCGCTTCCTCGTTGTTGTAATAACCGAGCATCACGTTTTGCCCGCGCGCGAGAACTTCGCCGACGCCGTTTTCATCCGGCGATTCGATTTTGACTTCAATTCCCGGCAAGGGTTTGCCGACGCTTCCGCGAAGCAGTTTATTTCCCGGACGCGCGACGGTCAGAACGGGCGAAGATTCCGTTAAACCGTAACCTTCTAAAACGGTAAACCCGAGTCCGTGCAAATCTTTCTGAACTTTTTCCGAAAGCGCCGAACCGCCTGAGATCAGATAGCGCATCCGTCCGCCCATTCCCTGATGAATCGGGAAAAAGATGATCGGACCGAGGTTAAACGGCGTGTTATCGCGCAGCCACGCGTTAAATTCGATGACGTTATCCGCCAGATCCGCGAACCAATCGCCGCGGTCGCGCATCCGGGTTTTGATTCGCCGATGCAGCATTTCCCAAAGCGCGGGAACGCCGACCATGCCCGTCACATGCCCGTTTTCGATAGCGTGTGAAAGTTCTTCCGATGAAAGTTCGTTCAAATATGTGATCTGTGTGCCGTTTGAAAAAGGCGTTAAGAAACCCGCCGAAAACTCGAACGTGTGATGCATCGGCAAAACCGACAAAACGCCGTCGGTCGTGTCCATTTCTAAAACGGACGAAAGCATCGAGATCATATTGACGAAATTTTTGTGCGAAAGCATAACGGCTTTCGGCGTTCCGGTCGTGCCGCTCGTAAAAATCAAACTGGCGACGGAATTCGACAAAATTTTGTTCGGAAGCAAAGCATTTCGCCGTGCTTCTTCCTGTTCGGACTGCATCTCATAAATTTCGTCAAACGTCCAGACTTTCGGAACGCCGTCTTCCAGACGGCTTTTTCCACGCACTGACTTATCCGTTGCGGCGTTTTGTGACGCTTTCGCGTCATTGCCGTCAGGATGACGGCGTTCCAGTCGTTCGGCTAAATCGGGATTTTCCGCTAAAAGTTTTGGTGAAACAATAATCGCCGACGCTTCGCCCGCGCGGGCAAAGTTGACGATCTCTTCGACCGAACTCGCCGGATCGACCGGAATCGCGGTCGCGCCGGTTTTTAATATCCCGAAATACGACAAACCCCATTCGGGCATATTGTGCGACCACAAAATGACGCGGTCGCCCTGTTTGATGCCTTTGTCAGCCAGAAATCCGGCGGCGCGATAGGTTAATTCTTTGACATCCTCAAAAGTGTATTGCTCTTTGCGACCGCCGCGTTCGATTTTCATCGCCACGCGGGTCGGAAATCTTTTGACCGAAGTATCGAACAAATCGAGCAAATCCTTGTAGGTGTAAGAACGCTTCTCGACCTTCTTTAAATCTTCTTCCAATTGCGGCAAAACCCATTTCCGCATTCCGGGAAAATGGACGTTCAGCCAGTAATCGTACCAATCCAATCTTTCGGGATACCACGGCAGCAGATGTTTTTCTTTTTCTTTGACGAGCGACATCAGCGCGCGGACGTTATCCGAGCGGTATTCATACGCGTTGTCAATCATAAAGGGCTTAAACATCGCAAACGCGTCAATCGTTTCCTGTGTCGTATGTTCGAAATTTTCGACCGATTTTTTCAAATCCGAAACGATGTTCGAGAGCCTTCCGCCCGCCCACGTCGGCGCGGCTTTGTCTAACAAATCATTTGCGCTTTTTGCTATTTTGTTGAGCATCGGCGCGGAAAAGCGTTCGTAAGTTTTCTGCTCGACGGGGATTGTTTCAATCATCGCCGCCGCGCGGTTGACGAGCTTATTGCCCGTATCTTTGTCTTTGAAATACTCGCGTTTGTAAAGCCCGACCAGCCCGACGATGCGCTTCATATCGTTCGGGTTCGAATCGCCCGACGAAGCCTGAAACACGAGCGGCGGATTATCGTCAACAAGCGCGTTCATCGCCGCGCCGAGAATCGCGCCCGAAACCATATCAACCGGAATAATGTCCAAAACCAGTTTTTCATTAATCGGTATAATCGGCTGACCGCGCAGCGCGATTAAAATCAAAGGCGCGGTCGTCGTAAAACCTTCGTTCCAACCGGCGAACGGATATTGATTGGCAGATTCGACAATGCTGGGGCGCACGAGAATTTTTACAACATCGTCCTGCTGCGCGATGATCTGCTCCGCCAGCGATTTTGAATAAGTGTAAATATTTGTCCAACCCCAATATTCGGCGCGCGTCGCACCGAGTTCGGTCGTCCGCTCACGAATCCACATCTTGCGCTCGCGGAAAATCGCCGATTTCAGTTCCGATTCATCGTCCGGGTCGCGTCCTTCTTCTTCAAAACGGCATCGCGCCAACTCACGAAACTTCGCAATCTGCACCGCGTCGTCCGCTTCCTGACGCGCTTGTTCCGAAAGTCGCGCACAATCTTCGATTTCTTTATTAACGTCAAAAGTCGTGCCGACAAGCTCATTTTTTCGCGGAAAATATCCGACGACCGGCTCGTTTTCCCAAATCGCGCCGCTTCTTTTTCCGGCGACAAAACAAGTCGAAACGTGAACCAGCGTCGGACGCTTCATCATCCGCGCCAATTTCAAAATATTATTCGAGCCGACCACATTGGTTCGCAAGGCTGATTCGAGCGGCGGATTAAACGTCACGTTCCCCGCGCCGTTGATAATAATGTCGGTGTCCGCCATGATCGACTGCGCTTCCTCTTCCGACATCCCGAGAAATTCATTCCCGACATCGCCGTTCACCGGAACGACCTTTTCACGAATAAAATCCTCAAACCTGTCGCCGTATTTTTCCCTTAACGGGTCAAACGTCGGCGAAGTCACGATGCTCGTCCAGAAACGAATCTCCGATTCCCGCGCATCCCGCGCCCGCACGGTCGCATAAATTCGTCCCAAATTCGGAAAATTATTAAGCAGCATCGAAAGCGTAACCTTCCCGACAAAGCCCGTGCCGCCGATAAAGAAGATCGTCTTCCCTTCAAAAATTTCGGTTGGTGATAATTTCATTTGATAAAACTAACTTTATATATTTTCTTTGCGAAACTCGGTTAAAATTAACTTCCTGTATTTACCCGAATCTTCAACCTTGAATAAAACCTTTTCGCTTCTATTGATGTAATAACAAATTGAAAAATCTTTTTCTTTAATTGTTTTCCACATTTCATAATGCCCGATTCCTCGATACGGTTCATATCGATGAACGCCGTCCATCGTCGGATATTTCAACCCATGAAACACCCCGACTTCGTTTTTCTCAAAGAAAAAATTTAAATTGATAAACGGAATCTTCATTACAAAACGCCCATTCAGCCATCGAAGATGGCGAGATATTTGTAGCCCACAATGCAAATTGTGGGAACGCGATTCAATAAAATTTTAGCCGTTGAAAACGGCGGCATACAAAAACACGATTTAATTTATGTCGTTATCTTCGACAACTCTGCCTTGTTTGCCGTCCTGTTCCCATATCTTGCGATATGGGCGGCGAAGCGGGGAATAATGCAGTCGTCTTCGACGGCTTTGATTTGCAATATCTTTTTCAATTTAAATCATTTCCACAAAAAATTCTCGTCGAAATCGACTTCATATTTCTTCAATAACGACAAAAATTCCGCGCGAAAATCGAACTTTTTATGATGTTCGAGCTGATTTTCGATGTATTCCGCAACCGCTTCCATTCCCGAACGACTGACGCTGAACGCGCCGTAACCTTTCTGCCATTCGAACGGACGGTTGAATTTTTCGCTCACCCATTTCGACGAATTCGCTTTGATAAACCGCATCGCGTCAGACGTGCTGACGGTCGGCGGCAAGGTCGCCAAAATATGAACGTGATCGTTTATCCCGCCGATCTTTACCGGTTTGCCTTTCAATTCTTTGACCAACCCGCCGAGATATGAGTGCAATTCGGGTTTAATTTTGTCATTTATTAATCCGGCACGGTCTTTTGTGCTGAAAACATTATGCGTAATCAAATTCGTATATGTATGCGACATAAATTTCTTCCCGAAAGCAAACGAAGTTTGCGAAATACTTGTAGCCCATAGCGCAAGCTATGGGTTTTGGGTGTATTGATAAAATCAGCCATTAAAAATGGCGGCATATTAATATGTCGTTATCTTCGATAACTCTGTAAAATTGTTTTCAAAGAACCCACAATTTGCATTGTGGGCTACAAATATCTCGCCATCTTCGACGGCTTTTGTTGTTAATTTATTCGTAAATTTTCCCCATATAAAATATCTCAGCTAATTGTTTCCAATCTAATTGTTTTGAGTCATTGAACCAACCTCCATCTTCAAGACATCTGGAAATTGCTTCTAAATAATCGGAAATGCCATCGTTTTCCCAACCGTGAATCGAAGAATATTTGTTTTCATCAGGGTTTTCCGCAAGCAGTTTGTTTGCTTCAGCTTCTTCCTGTGACAAGACTTTCAAAAATTCTATAAATGTTCTCCAATCGTGAACTTTCTCTTTCTCTATCCACTCGTCGCTTTTTGTCATTAAATCATTTTCGTGCATCCTTTCTAATCCGTCACATTGCACAGTCCGATGATCGGCTGATGAAGCATCGTGATCTCGGCGCTTCTGCCCATGTATGAACGCGCCATCGAGATCGCTTCCGTTAGATTATCGGCGCGTTCCCAGCCTAAGATTTCGGGGACGTGGGCGTTTTCCGCGCCGGCGACGATCACTTTGCCGACGTGCTGGCGACCGTTTTCGCCCCAGTACCACATAAAGAACGGGTGTGCGCCGTGATAGGCGTTGCCGCGCCGGTACATCTCGACATACGCCGGATTTTCGGCGAATTCGCGCTCGTATTTTTCGCGCAGATAAAATGCGTCGCGCGATTCGGGCAGCAGGCGATGGAAAAATTCGATATAAGACGGGTGAAAATTATGATCGAACTCGTCGAAACACGGATGCGTGATAATCATCACGCCGCCTTTCCGCAAAAGCGGTTTGTTGCGAAACATATTGAAGTGATAGCCCAAAGCCATCACCTGCACCAACAAAGGATTGAGTGCCGAATAGACGTTATACGGCGAAATGTCGGGAATTCCGGTAATCATTATGTCGCACTGACCTTTGACCGGAATTTCGTATTGACGATAGTTTAATTCGAGAATTTTTTCGTGAACTTTTTCGGTTTCGCCCGCGAAACAGCCGATCAGTTCATACTGCGCCGGAATCGCGTGAAGCATCTTTCGGCGTGCGCTTCTGGGCAGTTTTGAAAACGTCCGCTTCATCGCTTCCCATTTCATTCTGTCCATAAACGAAAATTCGTCTTCATTTCTGGTCAGAATGTCGTAGCCTTCGGGAAACATTTTATTATTCAGCGCGGTTTCGATGTGAAAAACGTTGCAGTTCTCGTCAACCAGTTTTCCGAGCCGGATAACCTTGTGATTAAGCTCGGACGCGGGCGGATCCATATACGAATGCGAATCGAGAATCGTCTGCGGTTCGTGATGCGCTCGCAGAGATTCGTAATCGCAAAGCCCGACCGCGACCGATTTATGCCCGCCGTCCATCGGCACGAGATTGATATTCAGATAGATCAAAATATCGCTTTCAATCGCACGGAGATTGACGCGCAACGGTTCGTCGTGGCGCGTATAGCCTAAAGTTATAAGATTTTCGTCGTCTTCGGCATCGTGATTGTAAAAACGGTCGGGATAATATTCGTTAAAAATGTCCGAGCCGACCATTCGTTCCATTTCCCACGCCGTCATTTTGCGGTGCAAACTGTTGGCGATAATCAGATGAATATCGTCCACGCCGTTTGCCGCGCACATATCGAGGACGACTTCGAGCATCGTCTGCCGCATATCGGGCGTTGCCATCGGCGGCAGAGGCAGCGAAATATCGTCCATCGCAATCGTCACGCGCATTCCCGGCTCTAACTGCGCGTAGAGCGGTTTCGCGTCGATCGGATGATTGACCGCGTAGCGAATCGCCGCCTCGCGGTTCGGCAAACCTTTGATCGGCGGATTCGGATAAATAACCCGCGTCCCGATCGGAATGTCTTCGAGAATAAAATCCTCGCCGAACGGCATAATCCGCGGCGCGCTGTCGCGGTCAATGTAAACTATCGATTCGTGTGTTTTTCGTCTAAGCTGTAATGCCATTGATGTTAAAATTTAAGAATGAAAACAATTAAAAAGTTTTCAATTCTGTTAATGCCTCTTTATTTAGTTTTTTAGTAAAAACAATTACATCCAAAATGCTTGCTAATATTGATACAAATGCGCTTTCAATGATTGGAAAGAATGGCGGAATACTGCGCCATTTCTCAAAAAGTTCTACTTTCTCATCATTGTTTGAGTGAGATAAGCCGCCGTCAATAAAAGTGTTCATAATTTTACGGCGTGTAAGAATTTCGCCATTATATTCAACTGGAAAACTTTCAGAAGGCGAGTTAAGAAAATTGTTTAGCGCATCTCTAGTATTAATAAATCTATCTTTCAAAGAATCACTTATCAAAGCTCTATCATAATGTTTTGCCAAGTTGCCGAATGAACTTTGCTCGTTATTTATTATGAAATACCTGAAGTCTAAAATAAATGCTTTAATATTTTCTTGGTCTGGACCATTTCGCTCAAAGTTTGAAACTTCCTCGCCTGTTTGATAACTCACAGATAAAACTACTCCGTTTTGTTCTTCAAATATCTTTTTTACAAATGTTGAATTTAATAATTCATCAGCTTTTTTATTGAAAAGAGTAAATGCTCTAATTGCGCTTTCTTTATCATTCATAATCACCAATAGTTAAATTTTGACTGTCAAGATTTTATATTGTGTCTAAAATCTTCAATCGCTTTTCTTCGTATTCTTGTTCGCTAATCAAATTTTTCTCTTTTAATTCAACAAGTTTTGCTAAACGATCTTCGACGGTTTCAGAAGTTAATACATTTGCTGTAGCAGTTGCCGCAGCACAAGCAGCATTAATATCATTCATTAACTTAATTTCATCAAATAACGTGATGCCGTAAACACCTTGAAGTTGTCTTGTCATTTCAGAGTAGATTCTTCCAAGTTCTAGTGCTAATTGCTTCAAATCTGCGTTTGTCGGATTCAACTTTAAATCCTTGAGTGATTTGTAGTAATTATCACTTGCTTTTTCCATTTCTACCCTTTGTTGTTTTAGCCGTTCTGCCTTCTGTTTAGCATTTACATGCAATAAATAAAGTAATCCTACAATTATGCTTAAAGGTGTTCCGAAACAAATAAACATTCCGAACAAATCTTTAATTAAATCTTTAGGAAACAAAAATAAGAAATTTATAACTAACCCCATATTATTTATGTACATTGAGTATTTATAAAACTATTACTTTGTAAACTTATTCACCGTAAGCACTCAACAAAAGTTTGCCTTCGTAATCAATCAAACCTAATTTCACACGGTCTAAAAAACCTTGTCTGCCTAAAACATTGCGCGTGAAAGATTGTTCTTTAGCAAAATAAACTTTCCCGTAAGTTTCGACATTCAAAACCGAAAGCGTTACTTCGTGTCCGTAAGCCGCAAAGTTTCCGGCGGCGGTGTTGAAAACTACCAAATCGCCGCTTTCGACATTTATGCCGAGTCTTTCCGCATGAGTTCGTTCAAAAATGCAGTTTTCCGCGCCCGTATCAACTTTCGCTTCGAGCCGCACGCTCTTTTCGCCGAAAAATAATTTGG
>JALHNX010000127.1 GCA_022843305.1 Pyrinomonadaceae bacterium
TTCAGGCTTTCAAAATCAATCAAACCGTCGAACGGAATTTTTTTCAGAGGCAGATACTCGTTGGCATTGGCGAAAAAACGGCTGTCAATTTCGCGGTAAAATTCCTTTGAAAATTCGGGATAAGGAATTTCGTCGAGCTTTCCGTCGAGCCAGTCATAACGCATCGGGTTGGTTTCCCACCACGTTTTGTTAGCTTCGAGCCATTTTTCTCGTTCCTCTTGAGATTCGGGAAGTTGTGTCGGTTTGGCAAAATTATCGGCTTTGTTTTCGGCAAAAATAGACATATTTTTTGATGAAATTCAGTATAAACAAATAAAATCAGGCGTGCAAACGAATGTTTTATGCAGTCGGACAGAAATAAACGAATCTAAATTTGTCGGCAATCGGTAGAGCGAGCGGTAGCGAGTTTGCTTTGCCGATAGTCAATCGGTAGTGAGTCAGACTCGCTACCGCTCGCTCTACTGATGTTTTTTAGATTATGATAAATCTGTCCAACTTCTTAGCAATAAATTATTCTATATTATAACCCGAACTTAATTGTGAATATTTCAAAAAAGCCGGATATAAATTTAATCAGCCGATTGCAAATAGCCTTTTGGAATAATAAACTTACCTTTTTGTTCTTCAATTGAATCTTTATGAATGATTGGTTGCGAAGCCGCCTTGTTTGTCCGCGAGATAAACAAAAATTGGAATTTTCAGATAATCAGCTTATTTGTCCTGAAAAACATATCTATCCGGTCTTTGACGGCATTCCGGTAATGCTGGTTGATGATGTTGAGGTAACGCACGATTACATTAACCGGACATTGGAAAAAATCGCTCAGGCGCAAGCTGTCGAGCCGGCAAACGGGGATTCGCAGTCAATATCGAACAAAAATGAAATTGATAAGTTCGTGCAGGGCGAAGTGCCTTACACATCGGGCAATCTGTATTTTTCGGTTCAGCATAAATTAACCCGCTACCCGATACCCGAAACCCGCTTGCCGCCGGGGAATGGCGAAAGGCTTCTGGACATCGGCTGTAATTGGGGTAGATGGTCAATCGCCGCCGCGCAGAAAGGCTACCAGCCGATTGGGATTGACCCGAGCCTCGACGCGGTTTTAGCCGCCCGCCGCGTTTCAAAACAGTTGGAGGTCGAAGCAAATTTCGTCGTCGGCGACGCGCGGTTTCTGCCGTTTGCCGACGATACGTTCGAAACGGTTTTTTCCTACGGGGTTTTTCAGCATTTCAGCAAGGAAAACGTGCGGATCTCGCTTGATGAAGTGGTCAGAGTCTTAAAACCGAACGGCAAAACGCTTTTTCAGATGCCGAACAAATACGGCATCCGACAATATCAACAGCATCGCCGACGCGGATTCACGGAGGGCGAAGGATTTGAAGTGCGTTACTGGACACCGACGGAATTAATGGAAACATTCGAGAAAAAGTTCGGGGAAACGAAAATGACGACCGATTGTTATTTCGGTCTCGGAATTCAGGCAAAAGACGTTGATTTGCTTCCGCCGCATTACAAAATGGTGATTTATTCATCGGAAATTTTGCGAAAAATAAGCGGGGTTATCAAGCCTCTGACAAAAGTTGCCGACAGCGTTTATCTGGAATCGAAAAATCAAAAGAAAAAATAGTTTCAAGTTTCAGACTTCAATTTGGTTTGATTTATCCTGAAACTTGAAACCTAAAACTTAGAAGATGAGTGTAATTTTAGGAATAAATACCTTTCACGCGGGTTCGTCCGCTGCCGTCATCGTTGACGGCGCGCCGGTTGTTGCGCTCGCGGAAGAGCGTCTGAACCGCGTTAAATACTATGCGGGTTTTCCGAAACTCGCGGTTGCGCGTTGTCTGGAAATCGCGGGATTGAGTTTTTCGGACATTGACGCGGTTGCCGTCGGACGCGATTCGTCGGCAAATCTTCATAAAAAGCTCGAATTCGCCTTAAAACATCCGACCAAACTTTTAAATTTGGCGCGAATGCGCGGTAAAAGCAAGACTTTCGACGATCTGAAAAGTTTAATCGCTAGCGAATGCGAAGTTGACGCGGCAAAACTAAAATTCAAATCCTACAACGTCGAACATCACCTCGCGCACACGGCAAGCGCGTATTTTGCTTCGGAATGGGAACATTCCGCCGGGATCACGATTGACGGTTCGGGCGATTTCGTTTCGTGTCTATTGAGCGAATGCGAAGGCAGTGAAATCCGCACACTGAAAAAAGTTTTCGTGCCGCACTCGCTCGGCACTTTTTACACGGCGGTCTGCCAGTTTATCGGTTACGGAAAATACGGCGACGAAGGAAAAGTGATGGGACTCGCGCCGCTCGGCGAAGACAAATATCACGATTTTTTCGAGAAAGCCCTGAAGCCGACAACGAACGGTTTCGAGCTGAATTCCGAATATTTTCTGCCGTTCGGCGCGAATCAGGGAATGGAAATCAACGACGCGGGCGAAATGATCGTGCATCGTCTGTTTTCCGATAAATTTATCAGGGAATTCGGCGAACCGCGTGAACGTCACGCGGAAATTACGCCGCGCGAGATGGACATTTCTTTCGGTTTGCAGCGCGTTTTCGAGAAATATTATATGCATCTGCTCGATTCGCTTTATCGGCTCGTTCCGACCGAACGGGTTTCGATGGCGGGCGGCTGTGCATTAAACAGCGTCGCAAACGGCAAATTACTGCTCGAAACGCCTTTTCGGGAAACCTGCATTCAACCGGCAGCGGGCGACGACGGACTCGCGCTCGGCGCGGCACTCTATGTCAGCAATTCGGTTTTGAAGGAAGGAAAGCGTTGGGTGATGAAAAATTCGTATCTCGGCGACGAATATTCCGATTCGATCATCAAAGCGGAACTCGACCGCTATAAAATGTCTTATAAACAGCTTGACCGCGAACAATTGCTCGAAAAAACTTCGGAAGAAATCAAAAACGGCAACGTCGTCGGCTGGTTTCAGGGCAGAATGGAATGGGGACCGAGAGCTTTAGGAAACCGTTCGATTCTCGCACATCCGGGTTTTCCGAATATGAAAGATATTCTCAATGCGCGGATCAAACACCGCGAAGCCTTCCGTCCGTTCGCGCCGTCTGTTTTGCAGGAACGTCAGACGGAGCTTTTTGAACAGGATCATCCGTCGCCGTTTATGCTCCACGTTTACAAAATCCGTCCGGAATGGCGCGAGCGGCTTTCCGCCGTCAATCACCTTGACGATACCGGACGACTGCAAACCGTGACGCGTGAAGAGAATCCGCTTTATTACGATCTGATCGAGAAATTTGAATCAAAAACCGGCATTCCGGTGATTCTTAACACGAGTTTTAACGAAAACGAGCCGATTGTTTGCCAGCCGTTTGAGGCAATCGAATGTTTCCTGCGGACAAAAATGGATGTTCTTGTGATCGGTTCATTCTTCTGCAAAAAGGACGATTAAAAGTAAAAAGTAAAAGTAAAATTAAAAGATGAATTGGACGGTCGAAAACGTTCCCGAACTGAAGGGTTACACGATTGAATGGGCGGAAACCGGAAATTATTTTCTATCGCGCCGCAATGCCTTGTATCATTCGGAAAATCTCAAACCGCCGTTCAAAAAAATCGCGGTCATTGACGCGCCTTTTTGGAAGCAGGCGGCAAGCAGTATTCGTCTGGCGCAAAGGCTTCTCCGGTTTCAGGTAACAAACGTCATTCCGCTGGAAAACGGAGACTTATTTATAACCTTCGATAAATCGGTCGGCATTATCCGCAACGGAAAACATCAGGAATTAAAAGGTTTGTCGCGTCCGTGCCGCGTTTTGCGGGCGGCTTGCGCACGGGATGAAAGCGGCGATATTTATTTCGGCGAATATCTGGCAAACGACGAACGCGGCGAGATGCGGATTTATAGATACAAACAGGGAAGCGACACGCTCGTAACGGCTTATATTTTTCCCAAAGATTCGATCAAACATATCCATGGAATTTATTTTGATAAATTTACAAAATCGCTGTTTTGTCTGACTGGCGACGATGAGAAAGAATGCCGGATTTTGCGTTCATTTGACGGATTTCAAACAATGGAAGCAATTGGCGAGGGCGATGAAACGTGGCGCGCCGTGAGCATCTTATTTGACGAAAAATCTTATTTTTACGGGATGGACGCGGAATTTCGCGCAAATCATATTTACAAGTTAGATCGAGAAAGTTTGGAAAGAAAATCGCTGGGCGAAGTCAACGGAACGGTTTTTTATTCAAAGCAAATCGCCGAAAGCCTGTTTTTTACGACGACCGCCGAAAATGCCCCGAGCCAAACCGAAAATGTCGCCGCGCTGTGGCAAGTTGATGAAAACGACCGATTACAAAAGCTGATTTCTTTTGAAAAAGATTCGTGGCATCCGACGCTTTTCCAGTTCGGCACGATTCATTTTCCATATCAAAACAACCTCGAAAACGAGCTGTATTTTCATCTGGTTGGTGTTAAAGAAGACAATCAAACCTTTCGCATCAAGGCAAAAAACTAAACAATTTTGTTATAATTCCACAAAATGGAAAAGATTGTTTTTACAAACGGCTGTTTCGACATAATTCATCCCGGACATATTGATTTACTCGAACGCGCCAAAAAACTCGGCACAAAATTGATTGTCGGCATCAACAGCGACCAGTCCGTCAAAGCGATCAAAGGCGCGGAACGACCTTTTTTATCGCAAACCGAGCGTCAGGCGGTTTTGGAAGGTTTGAAAGCGGTTGATGAAGTCAGAATTTTTGACGAAAATACACCCGAAAAACTTATAAAAAATATAAAACCCGATGTTTTGGTAAAAGGCGGCGATTGGAAGATCGAAGAAATCATCGGCGCGGATTTTGTATTGCAACAAGGCGGCGAGGTTTTTTCTCTGCCGCTGAAAGACGATTTTTCTTCGAGCAAAATCGTTGAAAAAATCAGAAGCGCGGAGAGTCGAGAGTCGAGAGTCGAGAGCCGAAGGAATGATTTGATTCAAAATTCTTTAAATCAACATCTTGAAGTTTTTCAAAAGGTTTTGGCTAAAAATGTTGAAAACATTGAAGATTGCGCCGATCTGATATTTGAAACTTTTGAGCGCGGCGGTAAAATCCTGATCTGTGGGAACGGCGGCAGCGCGGCGGACGCGCAGCATATCGCCGCCGAATTTGTCGGGCGTTTTGAAACCGAACGTGTCGCGCTTCCGGCAATTGCGCTGACCACCGACACGTCGGCTTTGACGGCTCTGGCAAACGATTATGATTTTGAAAGGATTTTTGCCCGTCAGGTTGACGCGCTGGCGCGTGAAGGCGATCTTTTAATCGCTATCAGCACGAGCGGAAATTCGCCGAATGTTATTTCGGCTGTTATGAAAGCGCGGCAGAGAGGCTGTAAAATTCTCGGAATGACCGGCGCGAAAGGCAAAAAACTCGCGTCATTATGCGATAAATCCGTGCTTGTTCCGTCCGAAAGAACGGCAAGAATTCAGGAAGTCCATATTACAATTGCGCATATCTGGTGCGAAATAATTGACGAAAAATTTTCAAAACAATAAATTAACTGCTAAAAAATTGCACAATATCAAAGAATTAATCGAAAAATTTTCAAGGGTTAAAGTTTTAATCGTCGGCGACGTGATGCTTGACCGTTATTGGTGGGGAAGCGTCAGCCGTATTTCGCCCGAAGCACCTGTTCCGGTCGTTAAGCTCGAAAGAACGAGCGTTGCGGCGGGCGGGGCGGCAAACGTCGCGGCAAACGTCGTCGGACTCGGCGCGGAAACTTTTCTGGTCGGTTTGATCGGCACCGATGCGGAAGCAAGAAATCTGTCGGAGCTTTTGACGGATTCAAAAATTTCGCCTGATTATTTAATTCCTTTAAAAACCCGGCAAACATCGGTAAAAACGCGGATAATTGCCCATAGCCAACAGGTTGTGCGGGTTGATGATGAAAATATCGCCCCGATTTCGGTATTTGAGGCAGAAAATATTTTTCCAAGTATTGAAAAATTATTTGTGGAATCGGATATTGTAATTGTTTCCGATTATGCCAAAGGTTTTCTGACGGAAAACTTTCTTTCGCGTCTGATAACGAAGTGCGCGTCGGAAAAGAAAAAAATATTGGTTGATCCGAAAGGAAAGGACTATTCAAAATACAAAAGCGCGACGCTTTTGACTCCGAACCGAAAAGAAGCGACCGAAGCCTGCGGATTTGAAGATTTTGAAGATGATGTTGTTGAAAGAGCCGGAAAAACTCTGCTCGAGAAATTCTCGACCGATTCCGTGCTGATAACTCAGGGCGAAAAGGGAATGACGCTTTTTCAGAACGACGGCGAAATTTACAGTTTTGAGGCATTAGCAAGAAATGTCTATGATGTGACGGGCGCGGGCGATACCGTGATTGCGACCTTGGCGGTCGCAATCGGCGCAGGGTTGAATTTCTTTGAAGCGGCAAGAATTGCCAATATCGCCGCCGGTTTGGTTGTCGAACAAATCGGCACGACCGCCATTTCTCTAAAAATGCTTGAAGACGCGCTGACCGAAAAACACTCATAAACCGCTTAATTTCAATAATTTCAAAAATCTATGAAAGCAAAAATTCTTTTTATCGAACGAAAGTTTTGGAAAAAAAACTTTGCCGCGTTCAGTCTTGAAAAGGTTTTTGAACAAATTGCCAAACTGCTTCCAACGGAAAAATTTGCAACGTCCATCGTCAAAGTGCCTTACGGGAATTCATTTTTAGATATTCTCAAAAATCTTCTTTTTTTTAATAAATCCAAAGCCGATATTTATCATATAACCGGACAGATTCATTATCTTTCGCTTATTTTGCCGCCTGAAAAGACCGTTTTAACGATTCACGACACGGGTTTTATGCAGCACGAAAGCAAATTGAACCGCTTTATTATCAAAAAACTATTTCTCGATCTGCCGGTCAAAAGATTAAAATACATCACAACCGTTTCGGAAACGACGAAAAAATCAATCTTAGCTAACACTGATTGTCTGCCCGATAAAATCAGAATTATCGAAAACCCGATTCAGGAACATTATCTGAATAGTGAAAAAAAGCCGTTTAATAATGATTGTCCGACGATTCTGCAAATTGGAATCACGCCCAATAAAAATATCCCGAACCTTGTCAAAGCTCTGAAGGGAATTAATTGCCGTTTGAGGATTATCGGAAATCTGACGGAAGATTTGATTGTGCTGCTGAACGAGGCAAATATAAATTATAAAAATGCTTTCGGCTTGGGCGATTCGGAAATGCGAAGCGAATTTGAAAACGCCGATATTGTCGCGTTTTGTTCGACTTTTGAAGGTTTCGGGCTCCCGGTCATCGAAGCGCAGTCAATGCAGACAGCCGTCATAACGAGCAATATCAGCCCGCTGAATGAAGTTTCCGGCGGTGCCGCCTTTTTAGCCGATCCTTTCGAAGTGTCGAGCATCAGAGAAGGGATTTTGAGGCTCATAAATGACGACGATTTCAGGAATAAAATAATCGAAAAGGGATTGGAAAACATTAAAAGATTCGAGCCCCGGTTTATTGCCGGTCAATATGAAAAGCTATATTCTGAAATTTTAAGTGAATCAAAATAAACAATAGTTATTACACTAATTAAAAGAGTTTCCTTAATCTAAAACGAAAACAAAATTCCTACAAATTTTTATACAAATCAATCCATTTTTCGAGGTTCTCGGTAATGTCGAATTCTTTTTCGACAAATCCGCGACAGCGTTGGCGGTATTCCGAATATTCTGTTTCAGGCATTTTAAGGATTTCATTTATTTTTTTGGCAAGCGTTTCGGGAGAATTCTCCGTCCAAAATCCGATTTTTTCTTTTTCCAGACTTGCCCAAGGGCTTCCTTTCGAGGCAATTACAGGAGTTGACTGAGCCAGCGATTCAAGCACGACGACACCAAAATTTTCGGTGTGTGAAGGCATCACCGTCCAAAAGGCATCAGCTAAAATCTTTTGTTTATCTTCACCTTCGATCTGTCCCGCAAAAATAGCTTTTTCGGTTAGATCGAGCTTTTTGACAAGCTGCCGCAAATCGTTCTCAAATTCCTTTTTACCTTTGCCGGCAATTTTCAGAATGAAATCTGATTTCATAAATTCTTCGGACATCGAAACGGCTTTTATTAAATTATCAATCGCTTTTTTGGGATGAATGCGACCGATATA
Source organism: Pyrinomonadaceae bacterium (assembly GCA_022843305.1). Classification (GTDB taxonomy): domain Bacteria; phylum Acidobacteriota; class Blastocatellia; order Pyrinomonadales; family Pyrinomonadaceae; genus JAFDVJ01. The sequence continues at coordinate 8,152 of JALHNX010000127.1, forward strand.
AAGAAGGTATCTACGGGCATTTCGCGCAGTTTCAGCAGGAATTTCAATATAATTCGGAATTTGGACGACCCGAGCATCGTCGCCGAAGATTTTTTTGATGTAAAGGGTTTCCTCGTCGCAAGTTGAATGAAAGACCGGATATTTACCGATAAATTTTTTAATGCACCATAAAATCGGGCGTTTACGAAATCGGGAATGATTAAGCGCCGCCGGATCAAGCTCGCCTCTCGCCGACCAGACCATTTTTTTTTTAAGTATGCGAGCGGCAAAAGCGGTAATAAAAGCGGTCGGGAAAAAAAATGAAGAGATATGAACAATATCGGCTTTGGAAAAATTAAGGAGTGAAATAATTGTCTGATAAAGCGGAAAGTGGAGAAAATAAGTTTTAATATAGATGGCTTTTCCGCCAACGGTTTCCTGCCATTTGTTGAGCGGAACGGCGGGTTGAAGACCTTTATCCGTGGCGACGATAATCGGTTCAAATCCCTGAGTTTGAAGGTGTTTTGTTATCCAATAAATCGAGTTTGCCGGACCGCCTGCCTGTGAAGGATAAAAGACCTCAAGCGGAAAGAAAATTTTCATCACCATTAAAATTTATTGTTTTCGAGCCATTCTGTCAAAACGACCAGATGCCACAGATGCGACCACAGAACGCCTTTTTTTCCGGTTTGAAAATCGCTCCATTTATTCAAAAGCTGGCGCGAATTGAAAATTTCGCGGGCGGCTAAATTTTCCAGACGGCTTTGACAAAAATCCTTTAACTCGTTTTGCATCCATTTGTCGAAAGGAAGGACAAAACCCATTTTCGGACGATGAACTATTTCATCAGGAAGTATCGGGTAAAGTGATTCAACTAAAAGACTTTTCGGATATTTAGGATATTTGATTTGATCGGGAATTTGCAGAACATATTCGATTAGTTTGTAATCAAAAAACGGCTCGCGGACTTCGAGTGCGGAAGCCATACTAAATTGATCGGTATCCTTTAATAAAACATTCTGCGTGTAGCCGAGCAGTTCGGCGATTGAATATTGACTTAAAAGCGGAAATTTTCCAATTGCCGATTCTTTTGCTTTGAGAAGTTCTTGAATATTTATTTCAAAATGCCCGTTTTTGTAAAGATCGTTGACGATTTGTTGAGACATTACCTGACGAAACATCGGGTAAATGCTGCCAAGAGTTATCTTATCTACCGAGATAATATCCGCAATTCGCTGGTATTTAGAATTGCCCGAACTTGAAAGCGCGATGGCAAAAGGTTTTCGGAAAACACCGGGAATTTTTGGCAATATGCTTTTTTTGGCTTTATACCAATTCAAAAAATTCGGATAACCGGCAAATAATTCATCGCCGCCGAGACCCGATAAAGCGACCTTTATGCCGGCTTTTTTTGTAGCTTTCGAGACAGTATATGTATTCACGCCGTCGCCGCTCGGCGAATCCGCGGCTTTAAGTGCTTGCGGAAGTTCATTCAAAAAATCAGCAGGGGACAACAAAACACTCGTGTGATTGGTGTTGTATTTCTTTGCAATCAGGTTTGAAAATGGTGATTCGTCAAATTCTTTCTCCGCGAAATTTACCGAAAAAGTATTGACGGGTTGCGCGGAAACTTCGGACATTAAGGCAACAATCGCGCTTGAATCAATTCCGCCGGATAAAAAAGCACCGAGCCTGACATCGCTTATCATCCTTTGTTCAACCGATTTTAAGAGCAATTCCCTAACGTTTTGCTTGATGGTGTTTTCATCATCGGTAATTTTACCCACAGAGCTTGTTTCAATTTGCCAGTAAGATTTTTTTGAAAATTTCCCGTTTGAAAAAACGCCGAATTCACCTGCCGGAAGCTGAAAGATATTCTCGACGATAGTTTCGGGAGCGTAAACGGACTGATACATTAAATAATCATAAACACCGTGTTCATTTAATTTACGCGGAACAAGGTGAGAATTCAGGAGTGCGCGAATTTCGGAAGCGAAAATAAAAGTACCGTCAGCAGTCTGTGAATAATAAAAAGGTTTGACACCAAGCCGGTCGCGGGCGGCGAATAGTTCTTTGCGCTCTCTATCCCAGATGGCAAAAGCAAACATCCCGTTGAGCAGCGAAAGGCAATCAGCGCCGTATTTTTGAAAAGCAGCGAGAATAACTTCGGTGTCCGAGTCGGTGCGAAAAGAATATTCGGGAAGAGATTTCTTGACATCCCGAAAATTGTAGATTTCGCCGTTATACACTATCGAATAACGGTTTGTTGCGTCAAAAAACGGTTGGTTGGCGGATTCGGAAAGATCAATTATAGAAAGTCGCAGATGCCCGAGTGCAATTTCGTCATCAACGAAAACTCCCGTCGCGTCGGGTCCGCGATGTTTGAGGCTTTCCGTCATCAAACTTATCTTTTGGTTGGCAACTTCCTTATCTTTTAGACCGATAATCCCGGCTATTCCGCACATATCTAAAATATACCAAACAATAGAAAAACTGTTGAATTGGAAAGCGGGAAAACCTTTCTCCGGAGGCGCATCGTTTCCGCATTTTATTGTAAAATGAAATTTATTGGCGAAAGAGAAGTTTAAGTGTTACCTTAACTATTTGATGGCGATCTAAAATCCGCTTTAATTATTCTTATATAAAACTAAGAAAATAAAGGAAAAAAATCTTAAAGCATTTGATTAAATGTCTTACGGCAGACAGTTGAAAGATAACTTTAATAAAATAATATGAAAATTTTGATAATTGGCGGCAGCGGAATGCTCGGTCATAAACTTGTTCAGACATGGAAGAACAGATTTGACGTGTGGACGACCTTGAAGGGCGAGTTTGAAGACTATGGAAGATTCGGAATGTTTGAAAAAGTGAAAACTATCGAACGGATTGATGCCGAAAACATTAAACCCGTCGAAACGGCTATCGAAAAAGTTCGACCGCAAGTGATTTTCAACGCCGTCGGAATTATAAAACAGCTCCCATCATCAAAAAATGTCATAAAAACCCTGACGATTAATTCGATCTTTCCGCACCGGCTTGCCGAAATCGCCGAAAAATTTAATGCCAGACTGTTAAGTATCAGCACGGATTGTGTTTTCGACGGTAAAAAGGGAAATTATAACGAGGAAGATGTTTCGGACGCGGCAGATGTTTACGGGAAAAGTAAAAATCTTGGCGAGGTCACGGGGAAAAACTGCCTGACGCTCCGAACTTCGATCATCGGAAGGGAATTACAAACCGCACACAGTCTAGTCGAATGGTTTTTAAGTAATCGCGGAAAAACGGTAAAAGGTTATGTAAATGCGATTTACTCGGGTTTTCCAACCATCGTTCTGGCTGATATAATTGCCGATTTGATAGAGAATCACAAAGATTTAAGCGGTTTGTATCACGTTTCAGCCGACCCGATCAATAAATATGAATTATTGACACTGATTAAAGAAGCCTTTCAAGCCGAAATCGAGATCGAACCCTTTGAGGATTTTAAGATTGACCGCAGTTTGGATTCGACAAAATTTAGAAAGGAAACCGGATTTCGTCCGGCTGAGTGGCGGGAAATGATAAAACGCATGGCGGACGACCCGACACCATACGATAAATGGAGAAAATGAAAGAACTCGAAGGAAAAAGGATTTTAGTAACAGGTGGCACCGGTTCGCTCGGTAAGACGCTCGTGCGGAGACTTCTGACGGGCGAAATGGGAAAGCCCGCAAGGATCACGGTTTTTTCGCGCGACGAAGCCAAACAGCATTATATGCGGCTCGAATATATGCACCGCGAAGCCGCGACCGACGACGTAATTTATCAGAACTCACAGGATTTACTGAATTTTCGGATCGGCGACGTACGCGATTATTCGGCGCTTCTGGCGGCGATGCGCGAAGTGGATGTGGTTTTTCACGCGGCGGCTTTAAAACAAGTTCCGTCGTGCGAATATTTTCCGTTTGAAGCGGTTTTGACCAATATTTTCGGGGCTGAGAACGTCGTTAAATGTATTCGGGAAAATAATCTGCCGGTTGAAAAAGTCGTCGGAATCTCGACCGATAAGGCGTGCAAACCGATCAATGTGATGGGTATGACGAAGGCTTTGCAGGAAAGAATTCTGATCGAGGCAAACCGCGATTGCCCGAATACGATTATTACATGTGTTCGATACGGCAATGTGATCGCTTCGCGCGGTTCGATTATTCCGCTGTTTGTCGAGCAGATCAGGAAAAATCAGGCTTTGACCGTCACTCTGCCGGAAATGACACGGTTTTTGTTGAGTTTGGACCGAGCGGTTGACACGGTTTTTGCGGCGATTCGGGACGGTTTTCGCGGCGAAACTTTCGTGCCTAAGGTTCTAGCAGCGAAAATTATGGATGTCGCAAAGGCTCTAATGGGCGAAAAGGAGCTGCCGATCAACTTTACGGGTATTCGTCCGGGCGAAAAAATTCACGAAATAATGGTTTCCGAGGAAGAATGTTTCCGCACGGTCGAGCGCGGCGACTATTATGTGATTTTGCCTGTGCTGCCCGAATTACGCGAAAAATTCGACGTTTCGCAGGCGTTGCAAAACGAATATTCGTCAAAAGACAATAATATTTCGGTCGAGGATTTAAGAGAATTACTCGGAAACGCGAACGATGAAATCGGACAGTTTTTGACGGCAAGTAAATAGATATGAAAATAATGACGATTTTCGGGACACGTCCCGAAATTATCCGCCTGAGTCTGGTGATGAAGGTTCTGGACCAGCACAGCGAACAAATTACCGTTCACACGGGACAAAATTTTCAGGAAAGCTTGAGCGATATTTTTATAAAGGATCTGGAAGTCCGCACGCCGGATGAGCATTTCGGGATCAAGTCGAAAAATTTCGCCGAACAGATCGGGCAGATTTTAGTTAAAACCGACGAGGTTTTGGAAAAACATAAACCCGAACGGATTTTGATTTTGGGCGATACGAACAGCGCACTTTCATCGGTGATCGCGGCGCGGCGCGGAATTCCGGTATTTCATATGGAAGCCGGAAACCGCTGCTACGACGACCGTGTGCCGGAAGAGGTCAACCGGCGCATCATTGATCATTCCAGCACATATCTGATGCCTTACACGGAACGCAGCAAGGATAATCTCGTTCGTGAAGGAATCGAACGCGAAAGAATATTTGTTACCGGAAACCCAATCAAAGAGGTTTTGGACACGTTCGGAAATCAGATCGAATCGAGCGAGGCACTGCAAAAATACGATGTCAAGCCGTTTGAATATTTTCTCGTCACGATTCACCGCGCCGAAAATGTGGACACCGAAGGGCGGCTGGTAAAAATTTTCAGAGGTTTTGAAAAAGTCGTCGAAAAATTCGGCAAAAAAATGCTCGTCAGCGTCCATCCGCGAACGGCTGAAAAACTGGTTAAATTTTCGCTCAAACCGGACACGGATAAAATTAAACTTTTGCGACCGCTGGGATTTTTCGATTTCGTAAAATTGGAAAAAAACGCGCTCGCCGTTTTAACCGACAGCGGCACGGTGCAGGAAGAATGCGCTATTTTCGGGGTGCCGAATATTACCGTCCGCGATGTCACGGAACGACCGGAAACGGTCGAATGCGGTAGCAATATAATCAGCGGTGCAGAAACCGATTCGATTTTGCGTGCGACGGAAATCGCAATTTCACAGCCCGCGAACTGGACTGCACCGAAAGAATATCTGGTCGAAAATGTCGCGCAAACCGTCAGCAAAATCGTTTTGGGCTACTCAAGTCTAAGAAAACACATAAGTTAGACCGGCGTGAAGAATCAGCAAAATTCAAATCTAAAAACGGACAATCTTCAGACGCTCTGGGTTATAACCGAGCTATATTATCCCGAAGAAACCTCGACGGGCTATTATCTGACACGGATTGCCGAAGGTTTAACCGATGATTTTCGGGTCAAGGTTCTCTGCGGACAGCCGAATTATTTTGCCAGAGGGATAAAAGCCCCGAAACGGGAAACGCACAAAGGTGTCGAAATTTACCGCGCCGCCGGAACGACACTCGACAAAAACAAAATCTTTTTCAAACTGATAAATATGCTGACGCTCGGTTTTTCCGTATTCTTTAAAGCTTTGCGTCATTTTCAAAAAGGCGATAAGGTTTTGGTCGTTACGACACCGCCGAGTCTGCCGTTTTTAACGGCTTTCGCATCTTTGATGAAAGGCGCGAGCTACGTTTTACTGATTCACGATAATTACCCGGAAATTTTAATCGCGGCTAATAAGGCAAAAGAGAATTCGTTTTCTGTAAATTCTCTAAATTATTTCAACCGTTGGCTTTACAAATATGCAGCGAAAATCATCGTCTGCGGGCGCGATATGTTCGAACTGGTCGCAAAAAAAACGGAGGGTTTGGATATTCCGGTCGAAACGATTCAGAACTGGGCGGAACTCGAAACCGTTAAACCTTTTCCGCGGGCGGGAAACGAATTATTGAAAGAATTGCAAATCGAAGATAAACTCGTGTTTTTATATGCCGGAAATATGGGTTATCCGAACGATCTGGAAAGCATCATCCGATGCGCCGAAAAGTTAAAGGATGATGAAAGATTCTGTTTCGTTTTTCTCGGGACGGGTGTCAAAAGAAAATGGCTCGAAAGGGAAGTGGCGGAAAAATCTCTGCAAAACGTCAGACTGCTCGATCCGAAACCGCGCAGCGAACAGAATATTTTTTTAAATGCCTGCGATGTCGCCATCGTGACGCTCGTCAAAAAAATGTGGGGCGTTTCGATGCCGAGCCGGACATATAATATTCTGGCAGCCGGAAAGCCGATTTTGGCTTTAACGGAAAACGATTCGGAAATTTCTAAAGTCGTCAGCGAAGATCATGTCGGTTGGACGGTTTTGCCCGATAACCCGGAAGCTCTCTTGCAGAAAATCTTGGAAATATATGAGAATAAACATAAATTTTTAGAAATGGGCAAAAATGCCCGGCAATCCGCGATTCAAAAATATTCTTTGGAGACGGCGATTACAAAATATAAAGCAGCATTAAAATAACAACGCGTCCGATAACGATAGAAGTTTGTGAATGGAAAACAAAAAATTTTGGTAACGGGCGCATCCGGTTTTGTCGGGAGTGCGGTTGTCAATGAATTGCATAATGCCGGAAAATATGAAATCTGCGGGATAATCGGCAGACGAAAAAGCACAGACAACGCCGTTCAGGCAGGGAAAATAAAAATTCTACGAGCGGACATATCCGTTTATAAAACATTAGAAAACCTTGAAGAATTAAAAGATACAAGCGTTATTGTTCATATAGCGGGTTTAGCGCACCAATTCGGACGTGTTACAAAGGAAGATTTTTGGAGAGTGAATGTTCACGGAACCGGGAATGTATGCCGGTTGGCACGGGAAATCGGTGTTTCACATTTTATTTTAATCAGTTCGGTTTCAGTTTACGGCGATTACGGGTATTCGGAAATTGACGAAACCTTTGACTGTCATCCCTTTGGTTTTTACGCTGAATCGAAATTTGAATCCGAAAAAAAAGCGATCGAATTTTGCGAACGGCATAAAATTCGTTTGACGATTTTAAGACTTGCAACCGTCATCGGCGAAGGTGATCGGGGAAATACAACGCGGCTGATAAAGGCGATAGAAAAAGGAAGGTTTGTCTGGATTGGGGCGGGAAATAATAAAAAAAGTCTGATATATAAAAACGATGTTGCCGAAGGAATTTTGAAAATCGTCGAAAGCTATGAAAAAAACGGAACCGAAATTTATAATTTAACCGGGGAATCGGTGACGATGAGAGAAATTGTCGGGTTAGTTTCCGAAAATCTGCATAAAAAAACGCCGCGGTTGAAGATTTCCGAAGGATTGGTTCGCGGATTTTTTAAGGTAATTAAAAAGGGATTTTCAACGGCATATATCAATAAATTTGAGAAAACATTTGAAAAATGGCTTTCAAACGATATTTTTTCGGGGCGGAAGTTTTTTGAAAAATACGGGTTTAAACCGAAAACTTCGATTTCCGATGCGCTGGAAAAACAGGTAAATTATTATTTGGATCAAAAAAATAAAAAATAAATTTAGCCGGAACCATTGTGTATAGAATGTTTGCCATATATTTTGCCGTTTTTGCGATTTCAATTATCGGGGTTGAATTGTTTCGGCGTTTGAGTTTAAAGCGCGAAATGCTCGATATTCCGAATGAACGGAGTTCGCATAAAGTTCCGACCCCGCGAGGGGGCGGGATAATTATCTGTGTGGTTTCGGTCCTGACCTTCTTTATATATTCACTTGTTTCCGGAGAGATCTTTCCGTGGGCTTATTTTGTCGGGGCGGGAATCGTCGCAGGAATCAGTCTTTTAGATGATCTTCGAACGATTTCGCCGTCCTGGCGGATTTTATTCCATAGTCTGGCGGCGGTCCTGGCAATTTGGGCTTACGGCGGTTTTGAAGCGATTTTGGTTCCGTTTTACGGCATAATTCAAATCGGATTATGGGTAAACATCTTCACCTTTTTATGGATTGTCTGGCTAATAAACGCCTATAATTTTATGGACGGGATTGACGGTATCGCGGGAACCCAGTCCGTAACCGCCGGCATCGGTTGGGGTTTAACGGGACTTTTCTGGGGAATTGAGGACGTTGCATTCTACGGCGGTGTGCTGGCAATGTCGTCAATGGGATTTTTACTGCTTAACTGGCAGCCGGCAAAGATTTTTATGGGCGATGTCGGCAGTGCTTTTTTAGGTTATACTTTTGCAGTTATTCCGCTTTTGGCTAAAAAGCACATCGGCAGCCCGGAAGCCGAATCAATTTTACCCTGGATTGCCGTTGTTTTCGTATGGTTTTTTGTATTCGATTCGGTTTTGACATTTCTTAAGCGGCTTTTTCGCGGCGAGAAGGTTTGGCAGCCGCATCGTGAGCATATCTATCAGAAATTGGTAATTGCGGGGTTTTCGCATTCAAAGGTAACCGGAATATACGGCTTGGCGTCGGCAATTGTGG
>JALHNX010000128.1 GCA_022843305.1 Pyrinomonadaceae bacterium
TTGGTGGTCGAAATCGTCGGCATCTGTTCGGTTGATTTGGACTGCATAACCGTAAAAATTCCGAAGCCCCCGCCGCCCAGAACTACTAAAGCAACTGCCGCTGCCGCCACCTTTTTGAAAGCGCCGCCTTCCTTTGGCGGTTCGGCAAACATGCCCGAATATTCATCCGAAGAATATTCGTTAGCTCGCGTAAAATCTTTCGGTTCAGCCGGAACCGCGGCGGGTGCAATGGTCGCAAATTCCTGTGCGTATTCGACTAAAACAGATTTTTCAACTTCTTTTTCTGTTTCGAGAAGCCGTTTTTCGGCTTCGGCGGCGCGCTGTTCGGCTTCCAATCTGCGCGCTTCGGTTTCGCGCAATTGCTGTTTGATCAATTCCAACTGACGCGCCTGTTCCGATTCCATTTCGAGATTTGCAGGGGCGGCAGGGGCGGGCGCAGTAACAAACGGTTTCGGCTCGACAACCGGAATTTCCAAAACCGCATCGTCTTCCATCCGCGCTGATTTAGCGGCATTTGATTCGCGCTCTTTGACTCGCGCAAAAGCTGTCCGCAAAACCTGACGCATAATAACCGCCGAACTGAAACGGTTTTCGCGTTTGATTTCCAGAGCTTTCATCAAAACCTCGGAAATTTCTTTCGGGACGGACGGATTTATGAGCGTCGGTGATTGCAGCGGGTCGGCTTTGCCTTCGAGAATATCGATCGAGCGCGTCAAAGCGTCAGCCGGAATTCGTGCCGTCAGAAGGTGATAAAGCGTCGCGGCAAGCGAAAAAACATCGCTCCGCGCATCGGCGGGCTGTTCGAGAACTCTTTCCGATTTATCGTCGTAATTGGTCAGAATTACTTTCTTCGACGCGGCATCGAGTCCCTGCCAAATTTGTTCGAGCGGCAGATAAGGCAAAACGGCGGCATCAAAAGTCCGGCTCGCCGCCGCATTTATTTCATCGGCGCTTTTGACGAGATTAAAAACCAGCAGTTTGACCTTGCCGTCTGCTAAAAGCGTAATATTCTGCGGTTTTACTTCACCGTGAATAACCGGCGGTGTCAGCGTATGCAGGTAATTCAGCGCGTCCAGCAAATTGTCAGCCCAATTTGAAACGTCGGCTAACGGAAACGGCTTTTGGTTTTTTTCGAGCATTTCGCCGAGCGTGTTTCCGCCGGTAAATTCCGTAACCAGATAATGATGGTCAATCTCCGAGAAAAAATCTTTGACCGCGAGCAGCGATTGGTGCTTCATTTCGGTCAATGTTCTTGCTCTTTTCGCAAAACTCATTTTTCGCGCTTCGAGCTGCGCCGGAGTCGTTACTTTGCCTAAATTATCGCGGATTTCCTTGAGTAAAACACTTGCTCCGAGCGTGTTGTCAAACGCTTCATAACTCGCGCCTGCGCCGGTTTGTCCGAGTTGACCGACAATTCGATAACGCTCTTGTTGCAGATTCTGATTAGTTGTAAGCATATTATAGGGGATGGCGAACGGGTAGAAATGTTCGTCGAGATTTATTATAACTGGTGCGGGAAAATAATGGAAGAACTTTGTTATAAAATTTTTAACAAGCTTTTGCAAGTAAAATTTTACAAATTCAATACTTTTATATTAAAAAAGTTTTATCGGCGGTGAAAAAGCAAAGGAGATCAGTTTTTTAAGCTGATCTCCTTTGCTTTTTTTCGAGAACTCTAACCGGAAATTATTTACGGTCTTTCAAATTCGAACGGGTAATAATCCATATGCGTAATTATTTCACCGTCGGCATATTTGAGGTCAACGTCGAGTCTTAAATTCCATTTACCTCGTGTGACGATAATTTGATTATAGGGCAAAAACACATCGGCATCTTTGTAAACCGTTGTATCGTAACCGGGTTTCATTGCAAAAGAGACCTCTAATTCTCCGCCGTCATTTGAATAACTCCTATTGCTGTTCATCAGAAAATCGTCGTTTTCCTTTCTTACGCGCACGGCGAGCAGCGAGTCAACTCCTTTCAGTCCGCTAACTTCAAAATTAACGTGAATGCGCATCCCTCTTTGTCCGCCTTCCGTGACATTATAATCAACCCAAATCCGGGCTACCTTAAAAGTTACCGCACTCGAATTTCTGGTAACAGCACTGCCTTGTCTGTATGGAAATGATTTTTTCGTCAATTCCTGAATCAAGCCGCCGGCTTTGTAAATTAACTTAACGTCCATTGTCAGATTGTAGGTGCCGTTCGGTAAATCAAATTCCGAATACGGCATAAAGACGGTTAAATCGTTATAATCTGCCGGATCATAAGCCGGAGTTATTTCGCGGTAAACGGCGACATCATCTGAGGAACTGGCAAATTTCCCGTTCTTGTCTTTCAGGTAATTGCCGCTGGAGTCCATAAAATAAATGGCAAGATACGAATTGAGATTTCTCATTCCATACGCCGTAAATTTAACGTGAATGCGCATTCCTAATTGTCCGCCTTCCGTTATATTGTTATCAATCCAAAGATCCTTGTAAGTCGCACTCGGTCTGCTGTTGTAAGGCGTCGGTGTCGGTGTCGGCGCCGACGGACCGTTTTGACGAATAGCGGAAATCAAGGCATTTGTCGCGCCGGCATTGCGAAGCTCACGCTCGATTTCCGAGGTTACACGAAAAGTTACGCCATAGGTCTGAACTCTTCTGGTAATATAAATGTTTCGTTTTTCAAGCGTCGCGGTTTCCGGCGTTTTGCCTTTTGTCTGCAATCCGGTCAGAATCATCGCCAGCGTTAATTCCTGCTGTGCCGAAACATTCGTCGTTAATTGCCATAGACTGAACAGCATCAAGGTCGTCAATAAAGTTATTGTTAATTTTCTTCTCATATTACTCCTTAGAACGGATAATGGGATCTAAATTTGCTGTTAAATTTTAACTTTCTTCAAAACAAATTTTATTTTATATCGGGTTTCGGTTCTCACTATAATAATTCGCCGGATACTTTTTATCAAGGAAAAAATCCGGCGAATTATTATTTAAATTTTTGTTGCGGCGAATCTTAACAATCGCCTGAAAAAATGCAGTCCGAATTTTTCTTGTTGGGAGTCTTCGGTTTCGGTGTTCTGACTGCCGGCGGCGGCGTTCTGACTGCCGGCGGCGGCGTGGTAACGACAACAGGTCTTGTCGCTGTCGGTTCGACCGTCGGTTTCGGCGTTTCATCTTTAGCGACGTTTTGGGTCGGTGAAACCGAAGGCGTTGCCGTCGGCGTTTTGCTTGCCGAAACCGTCGCGGACGGCGAAACGGTTGCCGTTGGTGTCGGCGTAACATTTTCCGTCGTGCCGGAATTTGCCTGATACCACAGGAAAAATCCGCCGCCTGCGCCCGCGACCCCTAAAAACATTAAAAGCATAATGGGAACAATCCACCAGATTTTGCCAGATTTTTTCTGTTCCTGAACACCGTAATTCGGAACGAAGCTGACATTCGGCAAAATCGGATTGTTTGAATGCATCGCGCCGCCGGTTGAAAACTGATTATTCGGATAATGCGGCGGCGGAACGTTGCCGCCCGTCGAAACTCCGGCAAAATTAATCATTTCGGTCGGCTGGACATTGCCGCCCGTCTGATGAAATTGTCCGCCCGTATTTAACGGCGCATTGCCGCCGGTGTTTAACGGGGCGTTGCCGCCCGTGTTATACGGGCTGTTCGGTGTCGGCGGCGGTGTGCCGCCCGTATTTTGTCCGAAACCCTGCGAATAGCCGAGCGCACCGCTTTGAATCGTTTCTTCGGAAATACCTTTCTGATAATTCGGCGGCAGTTTTTCTAACGGAATTTGCTGCGTTGCATCGCCGCTGAAAGATTGCTCGGAAGGCAGGCGCGTTTGCTGTTGCCAACCCGGCTGACTGGACATTTCGAGCGTGTTTTGAGATTGCGTGGCTTCGCGCGTTTTGATGTTGGCAAGCGCCTGATTCAAAGCCTGCTGCATTTCGATTGCCGAAACGTAGCGTTTGTTATAATCAAGCTCCATCGCCTTCAGCAAAACATCTGATATTTCGGGCGGAATATGACTATTTAATTTTGTCGGATTATCGAGCGGGTCGGGTTTATTCGACCAAACTTCAATCGTTCGTTTCAACGAATCAATCGGGAGAAAACCGGTCAAAAGATGATAAGCGGTTGCGCCGAGCGCGTAAAGGTCGCTGCGCGCGTCGGCATTTTGCTGCATCACGGCTTGAATCCGCGCCTCGAATCTTTGCGTCAAAACTTCGCGGAAGACGGGATCGAGAACGCGAAAGATCTGTTCGATCGGTGAATAGTTAAGCGTTGCGGCGACGAAGGTTTGATTGTTTATCGTCGTCGAATTCGGGGTTTCCGCGCCGCCTTTGGCGATCCCGAAATCGAGCAGTTTGACTTTTCCGCGCGGCGTTATTTTCAGATTCTGCGGTTTTAGATCGCGGTGAAAAATCGGCGGGTTTTGCGTGTGCAGATAATCCATGCCGTCGAGCAGTTGTTCCATCCAGCGCACCACGTCTTCGAGCGGAAAGGGGATTTTGCGTTCTTCCAGAATCTCGCCTAAATCCTTGCCTTCGACCAGTTCCATCACCAGATACTGTTTGTTTTCCTCGGTAAAATAATCGCGGACGTGCGGGACGACTTCGTGTTTGATCTTGGCGAGAATCATCGCCTCGCGCTCGAATGCGCGAAGCAGCATTTCCTGCTGTTTGGGATTGGAAGATTTCGACAAATCAAGCATTATTTCCTTGACCGCGCAGGTCGTATCGAACACATTGTCGTGCGCTTCATAAACCGCGCCCATCCCGCCGTGTCCGAGCTGTCGCATGATTCGATAGCGATTATGAAGAATTTGGTTAACTAAAAGCATTTTATATGAACGTCCGAAAAAGATGTTTAACTGGCAAATTATAACCGTTTTTTAAGAAAATGGAAAAAGATTTCACGCAAAAACGCTTTTCGGCGGCTTTAATATTCAAAATAGTAAACTCCGCCGCCGATATTTTCGTTGTTTTCATCTTTTTTCTCTTCTTTCAAAAAACCCTGCGCGATAAAAAGTTTGACGATTGTGCGGGCATCGGTGCGTTGAAATCTGTCGGAAAGAGAACTCATTTTATCAAGATCGGCTTTACCGAGAAGCTGAATTTGACTGATATAGCGAAATAAAAGCAAGCCATCCCAGGAAAAACCTCTGACCTTCATCAGCAGTTCGCCTTTCTTAAATGTTTGACTGCGTTTGTTGTATTTACTCAAAATCGCCGAAGCCTGAACGAAATCGTTTAGTTGGTCAACAATCGGCTCGAAAATCCGAAACGCTTCGGGCGCGTCAATAATTGCGTAGCCGCGGACGATTTCCATCAAATCGTTTAATTCGTTTTCGTCTTCGGGATATTCATTTGCCAGCGATTTTGCGTCCTTCATCAAAGAAACGGCGGTTTCGATGTCTTTTTCAGTATTTTTTTTGTGGAATTGAATTGCCAGCCCGACCAGTTTTTGAATCTGCGTTTTTTTCTGACTCAGATTTTTGATAAGTTTTTTTGCGTCATCGAGCTTGCCTTCGTTTGCGGCGCGGCTGATTTTTGCCGATTCGTATTGTTCGTTTGCCTGATTGCGCGCTTTTTCGTCGGGAATTTGTTCGATAAGTTTTTTCGCCCGCGCTTCGTCCTCGATCTGCGCGATTTTATTGGACAAAGACATATAAGCCGATGCTTTTTCAAATTCATTGAGTTTCGGTAAATCGGCAAGAATTTCTTCCGGTGTCGAGTTCTGATTCCAAATTTTTTGCTGCTGCTCAAAACGCTTTACTTCGGGCGGCAGATTTTTCGTCATTTCCGCTTGTTTCTGTTTCAGAAGCGGAGTTTTTTCAGGAACGATTTTCTCTAAAGCCGGCATTGCGCGGCTTATCGCCATCATCATTTCCAATGTATTATTCAGCTGCATAAAGGTCGCGGCAATTTTATTGGCAATGTCCTTGACCTGTGTTTCGTTAAACTGAAAAGTCTTTTCCTTTGTATTTTTCGGCTGGTTCGGGTTGGTTGCGAATAGCAGAAACTGGACTGCCGCGTTTAAATCCTCGCGCTTTTTGGTTAAATCGGTTTCGACGATCTTTTTAACGACATCGTCCGCCAGTGCAGATGCCTTTTTCTCGTCTTTTTTGTTGATTTTTTGCAAAAGCGGCATCACATTCCACGAAATTCCTTTCGATAAACTATCTTTCAGCAATTTGATCGCCTTGTCGGGGCTTTGTTCGGCAGCCAGCACGGCAAACTGCTGTTCAAGCGCGATCTCCTGCTGAATGCGGTTTTGTTCAGGGCTGAAATTAAGATAGCCGCCTTCTTGTTTGGTATTCGGTTGGGCGGCTTTCAACATCGCTTCGGCTAATTTTGCGGGACGTGTCGAAGTCAGTATTTGCAAAGCCAAATCGGCGTCGTGTTTGGCAATCAGCGGCAAAATCTCGTTCCGAATATTTCCGTATTCAAAAACTCCGGCATACAAATCCTCGGTTTCTTTTTTTTCTTTTTCGGCTTCGACGTTAGCTGCCAGAATTTCGCTTTCGCAATTGCGGAAAAACTCACGAGCGCGTTTTTCGTCAAATTTCCAATATAAATCGCCGGCAATCGCATAAACGACCGCGCGGTTTCGGGCTAGTTTGAGGGTTGCCGCATCGCCGACCGCTTGGTCGAGCATTTCCAAAACGCGCTTTTCAAGCTCCTTTTGAGTTTTTTCCTTTTCCGTTTTCGATTCGGTCGGCGAAGTTTGCGCCGAAACGGAAAAACAAAATATTGCCAAAGCGGTAAAAAACAAAGCGGCTTTCATAAAATTTCTCCTTAAGTTTTGAATTTGAAAAATGTGTTTCGTCTGAAATTAAAGCATATTTTGTAAAATTCGGAAAGAAAATTTTAAAAAAAATTGTCAGGGAATAAAATGCGGGTTTTCGGGAATAAACTTATTCGGCGATTTCGGTAAAAAGACAATTCAAAAGATTGTTAAAACGAAATATGCCGAAAATTCATCCGTATCATTATAAAATTGAATCTGCCGACGAACTTTAAGGCGAATACAATCATAAGATGGCAAACGACATCAAATCAAGCGAAATCACGCCCGAAAGCGTTTATTTAAACCGCCGCAATTTTATTCGCGCCGGACTTGTTGCCGGAACGACGCTGGCAACTTCGCTGGCGTATCGTTTCTTCAATCCGCCGCCGCCGAAGGAAATCAACACGGCGCAGATCGAAAATCTTGCCAAGCCGCCGGAATTCAAGACGGAAGAAAAACTCAATTCGTTCGAGGAAATCACGAACTACAATAATTTTTACGAATTTTCGACGAGCAAAACGTCGGTCGCCCGCGCATCGGAAGATTTTATCACGCGTCCTTGGACGATTGAGGTCGGCGGTTTGGCGGGCAAGCCGAAGGTTTTCGACATCGAAGAATTGCTGAGATTCGAGCAGGAAGAAAGAATTTATCGTTTTCGCTGTGTCGAAGGCTGGTCAATGGTCATTCCGTGGGTCGGTTTTCCGCTCAAGAAGATTCTTGATGCTGTCGAACCGTCGGGAAAAGCAAAATACGTTGCGTTTGAAACATTTTACGGCGGCGCGAAGTCTTCAAATCCGAACGTCAAACTGCCCGAAGGCAGAAACGGAATGCAATCGGCATTCGCGGCAGGAATTGATCTGCCGTATGTCGAAGGCTTGCGGCTCGACGAAGCACTGCATCCGCTGACGATTTTGGCGACCGGGCTTTACGGCAAACAAATGCCGAATCAAAACGGCGCGCCGATTCGTCTCGTGGTTCCGTGGAAATACGGATTCAAGAGCATCAAATCAATCGTCAAAATCACTTTGACCGAAACCGAACCGCCGATCACGTGGAAAATCGCCGCACCGGACGAATACGGGTTTTATTCAAACGTCAATCCTGACGTTTCGCACCCGCGCTGGTCGCAGGCGACCGAACAAAGAATCGGCGAATACACGCGCCGCAAAACTTTGCCGTTCAACGGTTACGCCGACGAGGTTGCGAGCCTTTATAATGGAATGGATTTAAAAAAATATTTCTGAGGAATAAATGAAATCAATTCTGTTTTTCATTTTGGCGGCGGTCTGCGAAATTGCGGGTTGTTTCAGCTTTTGGGTAGTTTTTCGACAGGGCAAATCTTTTCTTTGGTTATTGGTCGGAATGCTTAGTCTGGCTTTGTTCGCATATTTTTTAACCAAAGTCGAAACCGAATTCGCCGGACGAGCTTATGCTGCTTACGGCGGAATTTACATTGCTGCCTCAATTGCTTGGCTTTGGTTTATTGAGCGACAAATGCCTGATAAATGGGATTGGATTGGAATGGCTGTTTGTTTAGTCGGAATGTTTATAATTTTGTTCGGGAAAAGATAAATTGTGCAAGACGTTAAATTCAACAAAATCTTACTTTTTACAAACGCGCTCGTGCCGCTCGCTTTGCTTGGTTTTGATGCTTTGCGCGGGAATCTGGGCGCAAATCCGGTTGAATTCTTTCTGCGCACGACGGGCGTTCTGACGCTGATTTTTTTGTTGATTACGCTTTCCGTCACGCCTTTGCGAAAATATTTCGGCTGGAACAATCTCGTCAAATTTCGGCGGATGCTCGGGCTTTACGCTTTCTTTTACGGTTTTCTGCATCTCATCACTTACAGCATTTTCGACAAATCTTTGAGTCTTTCGGCAATTGTTTCGGATGTTTGGCAGCGACCGTTTATCGCGGTCGGAATGCTCGCATTTTTTCTGCTGATTCCGCTTGCCGTTACTTCGACGAACGGAATGATAAAACGTTTGGGCGGAAAAAATTGGGCGCGGCTTCATCGGTTGACTTATGTAATCGCAATCTTAGGCGTGATTCATTTCTGGATGATCGTCAAATCCGACGTTTTTTATCCCGCGCTTTTCGGGATTATGCTGGCGGTTCTGCTTTTTTACCGAATTTATAATGCAAGACAAAAGCCGAAAGCAAAATTAGCCGCGGATTAACGCGGATTTCGCGGATAATATCCTTTGATTTAATCCGTGAAATCCGCGTTAATCCGCGGCTAAAAAATTCTTATCGTTTCTTGATCTGCGTAACCTGATCGAAAGTGCGGCGGAAATCTTCGCCGCCGAGGGCGACCGTGCGGCACATTTCGAAGAGGCGTGAACGAAGGCGAACGCCGATTCTGTCTTCTAAAGTTTCTTCGCTGCCGTTGCGGCGTTCATCTAAATAATTGGTCGTAAAAATCGTTAGTTTTTTGTCGTTGTAGCGCGTGTTGATGATATGCGCCATCGTATCGCGCACCCATTCGGTCGGTTTCGACGCGCCGATTTCGTCCAGAACCAGAACTTCGGCTTCGAGAATCGGTGCCAGCAATTTGAGTTCTGACGTTTGCGTGTTTGTGTTATAAGAACCTTGAATTTCCTTCAAAAGCGCACCGAATTCGTAAAACAGGCAGGTAAATCCGCGCTCGGTCAAACCTTTTAGAATCGAAACCGCGAGATGCGTTTTGCCGACTCCGACCGTACCCATAAAGAGCAGACCGCGTTCGATTGCCGGATATTCCATCGTCAGTTTCGACGCGTATTTGAAGGCGCGTTCCTGCGACGGATTCAAAATCCGGTAGCTGTGAAAGTGACAATTTTCGTAGCGTTTCGGAATGCGTGTTTTGTCGAGCTGATTGGAATGCGATTTCTGCTTGCGGCATTCGCATTTGCGCGCACCTTTGCCCGCGACGACTTCCATTCCCGAACCGTAACATTTCGGACAAACCTCAGGCTCGTCGCTAACTTCCGGCGCGTCGTAAAAATCGTAATCGGGCGCATTTTGATCCGTGTTCGGAACGGCAAAAAGCGAATGAATTTTGGCTTTTTCTTGCGGCATCCAAATTCTAAAACTTATTATACCCTAAACTGACCTTGTTCTTTTGGGACGAGTTTCATCAAAATACTGAAGCTGTTTTTGGATTATAGCACTGAAAAAAATGATTTCAAGTTTTTTTTAATGTTTTAAAACTCAATAAATATCGGGCTTTCACGAACTTTTAAAAACTTGAAAAAATGAAGTTGCTGAAAATACAGGACTTAGCAGTTAACAAAAAATTCACATCGGGCGAAAAAAATATCCGAATCGTTTTTTGTATCGGCGGCGTGTGATATATTAAGTCTGACTTAAGTAACAGAGTTGTATTAGATTATGGGAATTCTTCGCAGTTTGTTAATCAGATTCGGATTAGCAAGTATTGATGCCGAACGCGCACCGATTTCGGTTTTTTTATTGGATGACGACCGCCGCCGCCACCGCTGGTTTAAGAAACGCTTTGACGGCGACGAAGTAACGATTGCCGAAACCGTCGAAGAAGCCAAAAAGCATCTCGAAGAAGGAAGTTTCGACGCGATTTTCCTCGACCACGATCTTCTGCCCGAACATTACGAATCGAACGAACACGACGATTTTTCCCGCACGGGTTACGCGATTGCCGAATTTCTGCACGAAAAAAAGGAACTCCAGCGCGCCGCGACGATCATCGTTCACACGCGCAACGCCGATGCCGCGATTAAAATGGTTCAAAAACTCCGCGAAGCCGGTAGAAACTGCGAATACTGCGCCTTTCCGATGCTCGATTTGAAGATTAAGAATTATTGGAAGCGTTAAATTTTATAAAAATCTTTTTTAATCCGTTGGTAATTTTCGTTCAAATCGTTTTCGAGCAAAATTATTGCCGCAATTCGCCTTATCATATTCGTAACTTCGGTAATTTCATCCAACGTCAAAGGTCTGCTCAAAAGTTCAAGCTCGCGGTAACTGAGCCATTTTTTGATGACCTGATAACCGCCGATGTAATAATTCCATACTTTTTCGGGAACGTTTCGCCAATAAGCAAAATTGTTGATAAAAATGTCGTAAGTCGTCGCACCGAGTTCTTTCGATTCGGCTTCGCGGATATTGTATTTGCCTTTTGCGGGCATCGTAACGCCGTCTTTGCCCGCGTGTCCCCAACCTGCCGTCAACGCAAAATCTTCATCGTCAAACTGTTTGCCTTCCGCGTGCGCGGCGACTCCGACGCTTCGCAACGTCGCGTCAATTTTGCCGACCGTTACGCCCGAAACTTGTTTTTCGGTATCGAGAAGCGCGGCAATCCGTTTGCCTAAATTTGCCGACGCGATTAAATCTTCTTTTGCTTTCGGCAATGGAATTCGCGGAAAATCTTGGCGGATGCCATCGGCATTTTCGGTAAGATATTCCGAAGCGTAACCGATTGCCAAAGCGTGATACCAAATCAATGAAGATGTTTCCGCATTATTGTCAATTTCCATGAAACCAAGACTTTGCAGATATTCGCGGGCAAATTCGGAAAGATTCGCCCGTGTTTCTTCTTTTGCTTCGCCGAATAAACTGTCTTGATGTTCGTTTTTCTTTTTCGATTTTTTTAGTAAAGTCGGTTTGTAGAGAAGCGGAAAATGTCTTGCGTGTCCAGAAATTGAGTCATAATCACAAACTAAATTTGAGAAATAAAAAGGCGTTCCTTCAGGCGTTTTATCGGCAGTATCACGACTTATTAAAAACGCATTTCCTTCAAATCTTTGCTGTAAAAGTTGTGGACTCGGCTCACTAAAAAGAGGACGCAAATTTTCGAGATAACAAAATCTCACATCAAAAGGTTTGAATGGATAATTAACAATTCGACTTTCATCAAAAGTAAATTCATTCAAAATTTTTTCTCTCGCTTCGTGTCCAATTATGCGATTGCCTGTCATCATTAGCGAAGGATGAATCTGCTTAATTTCTTCGTTTGATATTTCTCTGTCAAAATATTTTCTAATTCTTTCGGCTAAAGGTTCTTTTTGGATTGAGATTAAAGCGAAGCCTCGTCTTTCAACTGAGCCATTAAAAGGCGGAATTTCGCATAAATCACTTAGCCGCGCCCAAGATTGATAAGCGTCGGAAATATCGCTCGGACGAAGCGAAAAGCGATTGAATTTTTCGGGCTTGGCGTGTGCGTAGTCAGAACCGCCTACGGTAGTGGGCGGTTGAAGTTGGGCATCTGAAAAAGTTGAGTCTGAAACGGACTGCGTTAAACCATCCGCTACCGCAGATGGTTCTGACTTGTCCAAACTCTCCAATAATTCCTGTCGTTTATTCACGCCCCAAAATTCGCGGAAATTTACTTCGCACGTTTCGCCGTGATTTTCCTTTCGCAAAAGCAGACCGATTGCCGTGCCAACTCGGATTCCCGCTTTATTATGTTCGGTTGAAAATATACTTGGGTCAGGTTTGCCTTCGGGCGTGAGTTTGCCTGTTTCGCGGCTGTCGCCATTCAAACTGTCAATCCAAATTTTATCGAATTCGCTCAAAAACTTTTGCCGCATTACGACAAAAGACGGATCGCTCATCCAAGAAAAATTCGAGATAAAACATACAACTCCCTTACCATTTCGTTCTGCAATATGTTTTTCAGCTAAACGGAAGAACCGCGTATAAAGTTCAGAACTAACACTATTTTTCGTTATTCCCCAACCACCAAGTTTTTCAGGTTTACTTAAATTCTCTGTGTAGACGCGAACGTCAATACTCGGACTGGCTTGTTCGGCAGATGAGAAAAAAATATCAATCTTGCCTTTCTTAGGTTTGGAGTTATAAGGTGGATTGCCTAAAATTACGAGAATTGGTGATTTTTGTTTTACTGTTTGGGCATAATCACGTTCTTCTTCAAATTCGGGAAACGGCAGTTTTGTTTTCGGATGTTCGTCCCAACCCGTCAAACTGTTGGTCAGATAAACTCCTGCACGTTCCTTTTTGTCATCGCTCAAACCGATGCCGAATTGTTCCAGAAGCAAACCGACTTGCAAATGCGAAACGACAAACGGCGCGGGCAAAATCTCGAATCCGAAAATGCGCGATTGGACGGCTTTTTTGAGCTTCTGTCCGCGTGTCGCGTCTTCGCCTTTTTCTTCCAGAGTTTGATTGATGCGCCGCAAAACTTCGACCAAATACGCGCCCGTTCCGCAAGCCGGATCAAGGACATAAACCGATTCATCCGCCAAACCGTCCGGCAAATCGAGTTCGTCAATCAAAACAGTGTTCACCCGCTCGACCATATATTTGACGATTTCTTGCGGCGTATACCAAACGCCCAATTCCTTGCGAAGTTCGGGGTCAAACGCCTGCAAAAACGGCTCGTAAAAATACTGAACGGCATGGTCTTCCGAGAAGCGTTGGAAAAATTCCTCGCGCACGACGCGATTCAGAACATTGCCCGTCCAATCCAAAACTTCGACTAAATCGAGATTTTTGAGATTTGAAGGCGTGGCAATTTGCTCGAACAAAACCGAAATCATCGGCACACGAAGTTCCCAAACCGCTTCACGCCAGCGAAACTTTTCGCGGGAATTCGGGTTTCGTTTGTGCCACAAAACCCAAGCCGAAAACACACCGTAAAAAAGCGTCTGCACCAAAGTCGAACGAAAAAACTTCTCGCCTTTTTCGCCTTCAAACTCGATGCCGAGCGAATCTTCCAACGCTTTGCGAATCGTTTCAAGCGCGGAAATATCCGAATGTTCGATTCGCGCTTTCGCATCACGGGCGTAGGAAGCCAAAAACCAAGCGACATCTTCGGGCTTGGCAATCGGCGCAGCGTGGAGCATTACACGCTTGATAAATTCAATAAATCGCGCTTCGTGAAGTTTGACCGTTTCGTTCGGATTATCGGCTCTTTGCCAAAAATCCTTTTCACTTTCAGCTAAACTGAAACGCTCCAATTTTTGCTTTTGATTATTTTCGTCTAAAACAATGAGCAGAAAATCGCGGTAATTCGTCACTAAACATTGGCGATACTTCGCCAAGTATTTGTTTACTTGTTCTGTTTCAACAATTTTATCAACTTCGTCTTTTGTTCCTTTTACTTCAACAGAGCCGCGTTCTGGTAATGAGCCTTGAATTAAGTCATTTGAACTTCTTTGGAATTGATTACCAGTAAAGAATCCACCATCGGGAACTCCAGCACCTCTGTTTTTGGGATTGATTATGCAATGAACTTTTGGTTTCAGTTCTTTACCGACTTCTTGGAAAAGAGTTTCAAGTGTTCCGTAAAATGAGGTTTCATTATTTGCTGAACCTGTGCGGCGAATTTCACTCATTCGTTGGAGATAAATAGTTAAAATGCTCATTGTAAAATTTTTGGAAAAGTGAAATATAGTAAAAGACTTCGGAAGGTAAGTTATCAAAACTTTTCAATAATGACAACAAAAAAGACGAATCTTTGCAATTCGTCTTTTGATGAGAAATTTATTTTGCAGAAAAGTTTTATTATTGCTTTTCTACTTTTTCACTTTCAGTTCATCGAGTTCTTTCTGCGTTTTTTCGATCAGGTCTTTCAAACCGCGCTTAAAGTTTTCGTCCTTTGATTTTTCGTAAGATTTATTCAAAGCCGAAATGTGGGCGGTCTTTAAAGCCAGTTCTTTGGAAATTTTGACATCCGGCTCAACGCCCGTGCCTTCCCAGTTGGTTTTCGTGATCGGATTGATGGCGCGTCCGGTCGGGACAAAAACGCCGAAATGATCGTGGAGGCGAAACATTCCGCCCGGATTCGCGCCGCCGCCCGTCGTTTCACCGACGATCGTCGCGCGTTTTAAGACTTTCAGATTGTTGGTAAATTCTTCCGCGCCCGAAAAAGAGCGGTTTGAAGTCAAAACATAAACGTCTTTATCGAGATATTTTTTGCCCGAAACGGTCGGTTTTGTCCAGAATTCTTCGGTGCGGTTGCCTTCGCGCCAGTATAAACTGTTCAAATGAACCGGTTTATCGCCGAACAGATACGAGCAGATCAGCGCGACCATTTCGGGATCGCCGCCGCCGTTCTCGCGCAGATCAAAGATCAAAGCGTCCGTATTGGTGACGAAGTTCATCGCCGCCGCGACGGTTTCCGCGCCTAATTCGGGCGCGAAAAAGTTGTTGAGCTTGATGTAGCCGATATTTCCGGGCAGGCGTTCGACGCGTTCAAAAGCAAAATTTATCCGCTTCATATTGTTTTCAAACTCGGCGCGTTCTTCGGCGGTCGGTTCGGCGGCTCGTTTGCGGACGGGAATCGGCTGCGACGAATAGCGGACGCGCAAATGTTTATCCTTGCTCACCGATTGCAAATCGGCGGTCAGCTTTTTGGCAAATTCGTCGGCGCTCGTGATCGAATCGTATTCTTTGCCCGAAATTCTTTGCCGAACATTGGTTTCCATCTGTTTGGCGACTTCGGGAAAAACGTAGCGGTCGTTCAGTTCCTTCAAAACGGCATCAATAACCTGCGTTCTGGTTGCCGAATCTATCATCATATCGGGCTGTTTCATACCCTGTGCGCGTCCGGTGTCGGGATTGACGACAAACGAAACCGCCAGCAGAGCGAATAAAGATAATTTTATAAAATGTTTTTTCATTGCGTTTTACTCCTTTGAATTTATGAATTGATTTAATAAGTTTTGAGTCCCGCCTTGAGGCGGCAGTTTTCATTAATAAAAGAATTGCCGCCTGAAGGCGGAACTCAAAACTAAACTTGAAACTCACCTCGCGCACAAACCCTGCAAAAGCAGATCAGCAAGCCGCCTGATTTTTTTCTCGACATCTTTGCGCGCGCCGAGTTCCTGAACCGTCAAATTAAAAGGCAGCAGGGAATTGGTCGCCAAAATCATTGATTCCGCGATTTCCGCCGCGTCTGCACCGGTCGCAAAATCGCCGCTTTGCTGTCCGGCTTCGACGACCGACGCGAAAATCCTTGCTTCCTGCGAAAAATAATCTTCGCGCCGCGCCAGAAAACTCGGACGAATTGCCGCCAACAGATCGTTCAGGTTCTGCGTGTAATGCTGAACGCTTTCAAAACGATGCAGAACGCGCGTTTTTAACATTTTTCGCAGACGCTCTTCAGGTTTTTCGTCGCTTCCGGCAATCGCCGCGAGCTTGCCTTTAAGCTGTTCGATAATGCGGTCAATATGCGACAAAACGATCTCTTCTTTGCTCGTAAAATGCAGATAAACACTGCCTTTGCCGATGCCGACTTCTTTCGCCAAATCGTCTATCGTCATTTTTTTATAACCATAGCGCGACAATAAAGAATCGGTCGCATCGAGAATTGCTTCACGCACCTCTTTTTGTTTGACGGAACTTCGCATATTTTACGGTTTCTGACTGAAATTGATTTTTAGTCAATTTAGAAACGCGTAAAATTATGGGTTTGTTTCAGATTTTACAAAGTTTTTACATCTTTAACTTTCGTCGGCGAGAATTTCCTGCACGCGTCCGACCTGCCCGTCGGTGAGGCGAACTTTGATGCCGTGCGGGTGAAATTTTGAGTTGGTCAGCAAATCTTTGACGATACCGATGGTTTGTTTGCCCGTGCGCTGGTCTTGTTTGAGAACGATGGCGACGCGTAAACCGGGGCGAATATCATTTCTGTTTTTTCCGTTCATAAATTTCCGTAAATGATTTTACCGCATTTTTCCGCAAAAAACTTCGGGAACAAAATTTTGAATCCGGTGTCTAAGTTCGCAAGCGGTTAATTTTACCGCAATTTTTCAGACTTTTGACCGAAACGGCACCGGAAATTCAGAGGAGGAATGAAAAATGTTAAATCAGCTTATCGAATCGAAAAATCATCAGGAAGAAAATGCGCGGAAAAACGGTTTTCTGCTGACCACACTCGGAGTTTTGGTTGCCGTCCTTATCAGCGGCTGGACATACAGTTTGTTTGCGAAAAATTTCGGAATGGGAACGGGCGATTTTGAATTGTCGAGCATCCTCGCGCCGGTTGCCGTCAGTGAAGAACCGCCGCCGAAACCCGAAATGAAGCCGGAAAAAACGCAAATCGCGGCATCGAACAAAATAATTTTGAAAGATCTATATGCCGACGTGGCGACAACCAAAGTTCCGCCGAAGGATTTGAGGGGCGAAAAAGATGTCGTCAGCGCGACCAAATTTAATCTGAGTGATGTCAAACTCGGCAATGTCAATCAAATTCCCGAAACTGTCGGCAGAACCGGCGCAACAAATGGGCAAGGCT
>JALHNX010000129.1 GCA_022843305.1 Pyrinomonadaceae bacterium
GCGCGAAGAATTAGAAAAAGCCTTGCGCGAGGCTCTGTTGCTGATAACCGAAGAGGACGCGCAAGGCTGGTTCAAAAGTTGCGGATATGCCATACACTAATTACAAATCTGCTCTAAATAATTTTCGGTAAATGTTGTCCGATTTTTATAATCCCCAAAAGTCAACATTTCTTTTAGAGTTATCAGCTCTATTGTCAGACTCAGAATGTTGATCAAATAGCAGTATTTTATTTGCAAGAGCTTGGTACCAATTTCACGCCAGCTTGAGTCCTTTTTTATTTTATCTGTCTCGAACGCCTGATTTTTCGGCATTTTTAATTCTTCCGGCTTGACACCTTTTTCTCTCTAGCTAGGTATCATTTTCTCGCCAGCTAGGTATCAAATGTAAAATTAAATCTTCCCAAGAGACATCTTCAAGTGATTAAAGAAGAGCAATTTTTGCCAATCTTTTTTGTAAACGCAAAAAAGACATATCGGGCAATTCAAGGCAATTTTGCGATTTTTCAGCAAATTCTCCTTCCTCTTATGTTTCAAGAAATCTATTTTCTCTCATTTAACTCACGAGCTAATTTGACGGCATCGTGAAGTTTTTGTTGAAGCAATTTCTTATCGGGCAATTGCGTCCAATATTCCGCGACCTTGATTTCCTGTTTATCCAAAGCCAGTAATTCAACCCGTTCATTCGATTTTTCCGAGCAGAGAATCAAACCGATCGGCGATTCTTCCCAGGGTTTGCGTTCGTATTTATCGAGCCAGCGTAAATAAAATTCGGTCTGCCCGAAATCCGCAGGCATAAATCTGCCGAGCTTTAACTCGATCACAACCAATCTTCTCAGTTCCCGATGAAAGAGCAGCAGATCGATCTTAAAATCCTCGCCGTCAACCGTAATCCGTTTTTGGCGGGCGACAAAGGTAAACCCGACGCCGAGTTCGAGTAAAAAGCTTTCGAGCTCGCGCAGAATCGCATTTTCCAGATCTTTTTCGCTGAAAGTATCTTTTAAGCCGAGAAAATCGAGAAAATAGGTGTCGCGGAAAACTAGGTCGGGCGTTAATTTGTCGTCTTCGCGCAATTCGGCTATTTCATTTTTGATGGTTTCTTCCGGCTTGCGGGAAATCGCCGTTCGTTCATACAGCATTCCCTGAATCTTTTTCCTTAAAGTGCGGACATTCCAACGCTCGATACGGCACATTTCTGCGTAAAAGTCGCGTTTTAATTGATCTTTGATCGGAAGAATTTCGACGAAATGCGTCCATGTCAATTGTTGCGTCAGCGACGCAACAATTTCAATATCGGGAAAAAGCTCGGCAAATTGACGCATTCGGACAAGATTTGTGTTGGTGAAACCTTTTCCGTATTCAACTGTTAATTGTCTACTCAATGAGGCGACAATCTCTTTTCCATATTCCGCACGTTTGTTTTGCAGAATTTCGTCATTGATGCGTTTGCCTATATGCCAGTTCATTAAAACGAGAGCGGAATTAACCGTTTGCGCAACCTTTGAGCGGGTTTGCTCGATCAGACTGCGGATTTCATTGATTAAAACTTCATCGGATTTTTGCGGTGAATTCCTCTTTTTTGAAGCGATTTTCTTTTCCATATCACAGCCGTAAAAAATGTCTTTAGACAAAGTATCTTTTTAAGATGGAAAAGGCAAAATAATTGAAATTAAGTTATGTTTTATAGTCGAAATATCAGTATGAAGCTGATTTATGTGATACAAAACATAAGTTTATTTTAGTGCCGATAAATACACTAATAGTATTAAAATATAGGGTAAATCAAACTTTTTACAACAAAAGTGGATAAAATACCATATAAATGATAAGATTTGTACGGTGTTTTATCCAATATGAGTCAGACTGAATTCAAAGAAGAAGAACTTTTTCGGCAATATGGCGGAACTTTACGAACACAGACGGCATTGAATAACGGAATTCATCCGCGAAAACTTTATCAATTGCGGGATGCCGGAAAGATAATCGAAATCAGTCGCGGCGTTTTTCAATTTGCCGGGTTTGCCGAGTTAAACAACAGTGATCTGGTTGCAGTTTCGCTAAGAGTTCCCGAGGCGGTAGTTTGTCTTATATCGGCGTTATCATTTCATGAACTGACGGCTGAAATTCCGCACGAAGTTTATTTAGCGATACCGAATGGGAAAGAAAATCCGAAGATTGATTTTCCGCCGGTTCGATTCTTCCATTTTTCAGAAAATACCCTGTCTGTCGGAGTGGAAAGTCATCTTGTCAGCGGCGTTAACGTAAAAGTTTTTTGCCCCGAAAAAACGGTTGCGGATTGTTTTAAGTTTCGTAATAAAATCGGAATTGACGTGGCAGTTGAGGGATTAAAAAGATGTCTCAGCCGCAGCGGTTCACGCGCCAAAATTCTGGAATACGCCCGTCTGTGCCGCGTCGAAAAGATAATTAGCCCCTATTTACAGGCAATAGATTAATATGAACAAACCGAAAAGCAATCTGCCCGCATCAATTCACCAAAGGCTTTTGAACATTGCAAAAAAGGAAAATCGTCCGCTTAACGAACTGCTTCAGTATTATGCGATCGAGCGATTTCTCTTTCGTCTCGGAAGTCTTCCTTTGCGTAAAAAATTTATCTTAAAAGGCGCGCAGATGCTCAAAGCCTGGACGCAGCAAACTCTCACCCGCCCGACGATGGACATTGATCTATTGGGCAGAGTGGACAATGACCCTGAAAATCTGGAAGAAATCGTTCGTCAATGCTGTCTTGTCGAAATAGAAGACGGTGTGTTTTTTGATCCTCAAACGATCAAAAGCGAGCGCATCAAGAAAGATGCGAAATATCAAGGCGTTCGCGTTTTTGTCAAAGGACTTTTGGGAAAGATCCGCCTGAGTATTCAAATAGATTTCGGATTTGGCGACCGTGTATTTCCCGCGCCAATCGAAATCAGTCTGCCGCAGCTGCTTGATTTGGGAAGTCCGCAGCTTTTGGGATACACGCCGGAAAGCACAATTGCCGAAAAGTTTCAGGCAATAATCGCGCTGGATTTGGATAACACCAGATATAAAGATTTTTACGACATTTTGTTTCTCAGCCGAAATCTTCGATTTAACGGTGAGAGTTTAGGCAAAGCGATTAAAGCAACTTTTGATGAGAGAAAAACCGAACTTTCCGGTCAAATTCCAAATGCTTTAACAGCTGATTTCACCGCCGATCCGACCAAGCAAGTGCAATGGAAGGCTTTTTTGAGAAAAAACAGGCTGGATAGCGAAATAGAATTATCCGAAGTCGCTAAATCCATCGAAGATTTTCTTATGCCGGTCGTTCGGGCATTAGTAAAACATGAGGAATTTACGGGAGTTTGGAGCATTGAAGACGGATGGCGATTTTAAGCGAAATTTAACGGCTGCTTTTTCTTCACCGTAAACAAATTTACAGGAAAATATAATGGTTTAATCCTCCAATTTTCCGTTAGCGTAAAA
This sequence comes from Pyrinomonadaceae bacterium, assembly GCA_022843305.1. GTDB lineage: Bacteria > Acidobacteriota > Blastocatellia > Pyrinomonadales > Pyrinomonadaceae > JAFDVJ01. Next base: position 3,457 of record JALHNX010000129.1, read on the forward strand.
GTCGTGTTTTTCAGCAAAATCGGTAGCGCCGATGTCCTTTGCCATTTTCGCAATTTTGGTGAGAGGATGCTCTCTTTTAATTTCATTTTGATAGCGTTCTTCTATTTTCTCGACAATCTCCAAAACCTCGTTTTGTGCCTGCAATGGCAATTGAATAACCTTTTGTTGAATTGTTTCGACGATGCTCATAATTTCTTGATTATACAATTTTTAATCCGCAGCAAAAAGATGTTTATTTATCACTGAACCGGTTGATTTAAATATTTACAAGCATTTATTTAACGAGACATAGTATTTCCTTGAGATTTATCTCTATCTTTATTTTTTGCAATCTCTTTTTCCGGCTCGCGCGAAGGCACAGGATTTAATTTCGGCTCGGAAAAACTAACTTCGATTTGGATTAATTTGCTGTCCGTAGATTTTTCAGATCCTGGATTATCTTTTGGGTTTCTTTCTGAGCCGATATGCTTTTCTCGATGTCCAGATTCAAAAACGGTTCGGTCAGATAGTTCTGTTTGAGCAGGCTGCTTTGCAATTTCCAGAGCAGATGCAGAATAAGGAATTTCGCCAGATTTAGACTTTGAATCATTATGTGGAAATCCAAAAGTTTGACTTCGATCTGACTCCATTTTTGTTCGATCTGTTTCGCCAGCAGATAATTTTGATTGATCAATGCCTGATTCCGTTCGGTCAGTAATTGATTTTGGCGTTTCAGCTGCTCGATCTCTTCCGCTTTTAAGGTCAAGTTTTTGGGTAAATTCATTTTTAACTCCGATTAAATATTCCGTGTCGCGCACGTGGTCATATTTCAAGCCGTTTTTCTGTAAATTTTGCCAGGAATAGTTTTTGGCAATGGATGAAGACTTGAACGCAATATCATCTTTTTTGAAGCTGAAACCGTTCATTCTGCCGGTTTTTTCGGAAATGTTGGGTCTCACATCAAAACCGGATTTCTGAAGGCTTGAAACGAATTCTTCCGTAGTTGGCTGATCATTCAAAATATCATCAATTGTCAGTTTCGCTTCCGCCATCACAGATAATTCGTTAGTGCGTTCCATTTGCTTGAATTCATTTGTTTTTATGCGACGGTCGCCTGATTTTACATATACCGTCTGCTCTAATCCGAGCGATTTCTCTAATTCCTTGGTCGCCTCGATCGCACGTTCGGCGATTTTCCATTCCTTGACGGTCGTGCCGTCGTCGCGAATTCTGCCGGCGATGATGTGGAAATGTTCGTATTCCTTGTCGTGATGTTCGACGACCAGAAAAGGCACGTTTTTGAAGTCGAGTTTTTCAAGCAGCTTTTCGGCTAATTCGATCTTCTTTTCCGCTTTGACTTTTTCACCTAATGCGAACGAAACGGAGATATGCGCCGCCTGATTTTTAACGCGCGTGTTGAGCTTGTTGTAGATCTCGAACTCCTGTTTGATCTCGGCTTGCGTGCCGAAACTTCCCGCCAAAATTTCGGGTTGTTTCGTTGATTCTTTGTTCTCGCTCAAAACGTATTGGATTGCTCCGGCTGAGCTTCCCGTGCTGCCGACCTTTGCGATTGCCATCTTTATTTCTCCATGATCACGGATTTGAGTCCTGCCAGAATTCTGAAATATGTATCGGCGACGCTCGCATCAACCGTGCGGTCTTCTTCGAGTCTTTTCAAAAGCAAAGAAAAATTCTTGCTGATCTCGTTGAGAACTCTGATCGCTTCGAGATTAACTTTCGGCGGCGGCGGTTTGATTTTCAAAAGCAGTGCCGCGCGGCGGAGAACTTCCGACGGCGAAAGCCGGCACCATTCGGCGACTTCCAAAATGCTGTTCCGCTCTTCGAGCGTAAAGCTCGCGGCAATTCTGAAGCGGCGTTTATCCGCCCCCGATCGCGGTCTTCCGAGTCTTTTTGCATCCTTATTTTTCATACTCTTTTTATCCTCAAAGCTTCATAAATCAATTGAGCGAAGCGAAAGAATTTCATTTTGTGTTTCACAAAATCCTGCTTGCCTTACGCCAAAAACCGGTCATTTTTCTAACAGAATGTCGTTTTCGGTCATTCGATCTTTGTTTCATTCACGCAACACGATAAAACGCTATTTCCTATACCTATTATATTTTTAGTTAGACAGTTAGACAGTTAGACACGATTCCGTAAACATATTTATTTTCAATACTTAATTTTTCAAATCTGTCTAACCGGCTGTCTAACTGTCTAACTGCTGTCTAACTCTGTCTAACTCCTGTCTAACAAATGTCTAACTAATTTTTGGCTTCAAAGTCCGATGTTTGTTGAAAAAGTGCCTTTCGTGTCTAACTGTCTAACTAATTTTAAATTTCCTCCGGAGAAAACACGATTAAGGCAAAAAAATTGTTTCGCAGATGAAACATTGCACAAAACAAGCTAATCGGACTCCGCCCCGCTGTCCAGAGTTAAAATGTAAACGTATCTGCGTCCGGAATAATCCGGCAGCGACATCTTTTGCTGTTTGGTCTGCTTTGTTCTATCCTTCGGAATTTTCAAAAAACCAAGACTTTCAAACTCGGATAAAATCCGTTTCTGGTTACAGCCTTTGCAGAGATCGGCAAACTGTTCGGACGTGAAAATGAATTCTGTCCCGCCTTCATCGCCGCGCCGCTTATAGCCGATTCTGGTTTGCGGTTTCGGTTTGAGTTCATCGTCGAGATCCTGAAAATCGGAATTCGCGCGTTTATCGATCGCGGCGATGATCTTCCGGCAGCCTTCCGAAACATCGAATGCGCCGATCCCGCCGTGCCTGTCGAGCCATTCGTTAAAAAGTCTGATCGTGACGCTTTTGACTTCGCCGGGCTGCCAGCCGGTCAAACCGATCTTTGTCGCCACAAAACCGCCGGTTCCGACCAGCGCAAACTTTTCGGCGACTCTGAAAACTTCGCCGCTCGCTTTCGGGTCCACATATTGTTGAAAAAAATTGATCCGGGCTTCTTCGATTATTCCTTTCACATATTCATAGTTATCAGCCGTATGTTGGATAAATTCGCGGATCGCCGCGCCGTAAAAGTTGACACTTGCGCGATTGAGATATGAAGAGAATTCCGCGCCGTTTGAAAATTCATGAAGGTTTTCAAAAATGCCGTGCGCCTTTTCAGGAACTGCGGAAATATCTATAAACCGGGCTTCCTGTCCGCCGAAGGTTTGTTCTTTGGTTTCGCGGGTTAAATCCTGAAAAGATAGTTCTCCGCTCGAGAGAAAAAGCAGCAGCCATTCGTCGCGTTTTCGCGCCGTAATGTCTTTCGTCATCCGCGACGTGGCGAAGCCGTTAGAAAGCATATAAATGAGTTTTCCGACATCTTCAACGCGTTTGATCTCCTTGATCTCATCGAGCGGTAGCAGCAGATGATTATGAAAAGCGGCGACGGCTTCGATACCGTTCTGCGTTCCGCGCCAGGTTTCGTTAAAGCCGTTTTCGCCGCTGCAGCCCAAGACGCTGCCGGCGACTTTTAACGCGGAACTTTTTCCGGTGCTAGATTCTCCGCGAAAATGAAAACCGCCGCCGAGTTGTCCCGACAATGGCAAAAGAACGGACGCAAAGGCGCAGCTTACTGCAAAGATCAGACGCGAATTGCCGATGCAATATTTGGCAACATTCTCACGCCATTCATGAGCCGTTCCCTGTGCTCTGAGTTTTTTGATTTTCGAATGTGTCCCGTGTAGCAGATAATCAGTTTTTTCACAGTCCGAACTGCTGATGATCGTATCGGGCATTACAAATGATTTGCCCTGCCAACCTGTTTTGTACACCAGTATCAAACGCTTTTCGGGCTTTGAGTAGATCAGATAATCAACCAATCGCAGCTTTTCCCGGGAATTGAGAATCAAACCGTTTGCGACCAGTTCGCCTAAGATGCTCTGCGGCTCGGTAATGAGTGACCGCAACGGAACATTGATCTTTTTTGTGCGTCCGTCATCATTGGTAAATTCGACGATCTGCGTTCGCTCGCCGTCATCCGCGTCCTTACCGGTCGCGACGACTTTCAAAGGTGAACAAATGAAGGTTTCGACTTCTTTGATCTTTCCTCCGCGCGTTTTTTCGTAGAAAATATAAAACAATCCCTGTTCGGTCAGGCGATAATTTTCGAGTCCGTTATCGGTTTGAATCGTTTCAGTTTCCGGCTCATTATCCCGCGAAAAATTCAGCCACCGGCGAAGCAATGAAACCGTTTTCGAATCGGTCAATTCCACCAATCTCGGAAAGCCGATGACGTTCTGTTCTTTTTGAATCCGCTCGTAGGTGGTTTCGACGGCTTTTAATCGGTCGGATATTTCATCATCGTTAGTAACAATGCAGATCGCTTTGATAAACAAATGTGCGTCTTCGAAAGAAAAACCGTTCGTCAGAAGCGCCCCGCTCACGCACAAACTCAGATCGTGTCTTTTCGTATCGACCCAGTATTCGGAAATCAATGAAGCGGCTGCCAGTTTGCCGACAGATGAGCGCAGCTCTTCAAATGAAACATGTGATGGCTCGCCGTTTGCATCCCAGGTGACGGGCTCACCGCTTATATGAACCGAGCCGGGGAAAACAGTCTGCGTTCGCTCGGCGCGAATTTCGACGATCATTTCCGAACTCTGAAACCTTTCGGTTTTCGCGTCCGGGCAGTAATAAAGGTAGTGACTTCGACGCTTGCTTTTGCGTCCGAAAACGGCGTTCGTTTCGGGTAAAAAATGGGTGGTATATTGAACAGACCAAAAATTGTCCAAATCAATATCTACTAAATTGTTGGATGGTTTGCCCAGTAAAACCCCTATATTCTGTGGTTTACCGTTGCCGTCATGGAAGTGTTTGGAGAGGTTGTTTTCAGGGTGGCTTTTCAACGTACCACCATTGGTATGCTGAACGGACCACCCCGGAAAGTTCGGATTTTTTGAACGAAACGGGATCGGAATCGGCTGCCAGCCTTTCTGAAAATACTCGGTCGCGGTTTCTAACGCCGATTTCGGCGCGATTTTTTCATTTTCGATAGTTTTTATGTTATTATGCATAGACGAATAGGGTTAAAAGACGGTCTTATGACTGCCTTTTCGACTTTTGGAAGCGATTTTTTTGCTTGGTAGGCGGAATCGCTTCCTTCCTTTTTAAATCGAAATTTGCGGCTTCATCCGCAATTTCGTCCTGTGTTTTGCGCTTACCCTCGGTAAGCCACTCTTTTAGCTCTCTACGCGAAAAATACAGCTTCTTACCGCGTTTTGAATGCGGAATTTTTCTTTCCGAGACCAATCCGTAAATGGTCGGTTTGGCAAGCCTGGTTACTTCGATCGCCAGTTCAATACCGCCGATCTGGTCTTCGCGCTCTTTTTCCTCCTGTTGTTCAAAATAATTTCGTAATTCATTCCTGATCGCCCTCGAAATATCCTCGATCGTTAAGTTCGTAACCGTTATGTCCATCATTATCACCTCAGAAAAAATAATTGGTGATAACGATATAGCAATTTACATACCGTTCTATAAACGTAATCTTGTCAACATTTTATGGTTACTTACTTTTACTTACCGGTTTTTGTGGTAAAAAAATCTTCCATCTGGTTCAAAAATATTCCGGAAGTGGTGCAAAAATAAACCACTGGTGCAAAAATGCACCAAGTAGCGAATTTTTGCGCCACCGGCACATAAATTCGCCGCTCTAACCTAAAGTAATTTTATCAACGGCTTCGCGTCGTTTTTCGTCAATGATCCTGGCATATATCTGCGTCGTCTGGATATTTTTATGTCCCAATAGTTTTTGAACCGTGTAAATTTCTGTTCCGAAGGTCATTTGCAGAGTCGCAAAAGTATGACGAAAACAATGAAAAGTTATTTTTCTTGTAATGCCGGCTTTTAAGATCCAATCAGAAATATACTTTGTCTGGTAATACTTCAAATCTTTAAAGATTTTCTCTGAATCACCCGCACGTTCCCCAAGCAATGAAAACGCATCGACCGATAAAGGCATTAATTCATTTTCCTTGGTTTTCTTTTGCCGGAAACGAATGAAAAATTTGCCTTCACCGGACGACTGCAGCGAACTCCATGTCAGATTTTCAATGTCCGAATACCGCAGACCGGTCAAAGACGCAAACAGGCAGGCACGGCGCAGATCTTCATAATGAAACGGAGTTTCGGCTAAAGACCGAAGCTCATCGAAGCTCAAAAATTCGCGTTTGGGGGCAATTGTCTTTATGGACTTAATATTCTCAGCCGGATTTTCCCTGAGCATTTTTTGTTTGTAGGCTTCGCGAATAATGTATTTGAATTTATCAAAATACGACGATGCCGTATTGCCGGATATGCGCTCCTGTCTCAAAAGAAAATCCTTAAAACCCTGGCAGAAATGCTCGTCAATATTCGCGAACGTGCATTTTTCACCGGCGAAAATCTTTACGTATTTTCCGATCGAAACATAGTTTTCATAGTTGCTCTTTGATGTAGTCAGACGCTTAGTTTCGATAAAATCATCGAAAAATGCGATAAAACTCTTTTTACTGTTATGAGCGGTCATAAAACCATAATATCCATTTTGAATTTCGAGCTGTCGCTTTGAGCGCAGCGTTTCGCCAAGGATTTTCGTTGCCTTGTTATGATTTCTTTCTAAATCCGTTTTCGGTTTTTCGTATATAAACAGTTTCAAATGTTCGCGCCGGGTCGGTTTTCGCGTTTCCGGATGCGGAATCGGCGGATAAAAATCCAGATAAAGGCTGCGTCTGCCCTTCGTCATTTTCTTTTCGCGAAAAAAACTTTCATAATTTTCAGGTAAATAGTTGATCAATGTCTTTTCGGCGGATAATTACACGTTTGCCCATCCGCACGGCTTTGAGCCTATCGGCAGCAATTGCACGACTTATCGTCCACCGACTGACGTTAAGCAATTCGCTTGCCTCATTGATCGATAAAAATTCTTTCGCCTGAAGTTCGATCTTTTTGACCGAAATTACCTGCACCGTTTCGGCGACGCTTTTTTCAATATTTCGATTACGAGTCCTTTGCTTATAAGCTCTTGAAGCGCATTTATGTGAACAATACTTTGTCACGGTTGTTCGAGCCGTGAAATCAGCGTCGCAAAACTGACAGATTCGCGTTATTTTGATGTTGGAACTCATTTTAATTTGGAACTCATTTTAATTTGGTTTCAGTTGTTTCCGTAGCTTAATGTAGCAATATGTAGCATCATTTCGCCGCGCCTGTATCTAAAACAACATCCTATACACCTACAATACAATACAGATACAATTTTTAGCAAACAAAAACAAAGAATCGATAAGAAAAATAAGCAATAAACAAAGAAAAAGCCCGAATATTCAGGCTCTGTTTAATAATTAGATTTTCTTTTGTTTTTGATGGTTATTGGAAATCACTTGCCGATGCAAAATGTCGAGAAAATCAGCGCGAGCATATCTTCAGTCGTAGTTTCGCCCGTGATTTGTCCCAAGAAACGAATTGCGTTGTGTAAACCGATGAGGACAATTTCTTCGCTCATTTTCTGGTCGAGCAGATTTATTGAGGTTTCGATTTCGGTTTTTGAGCGCAGAAGTAAATCGTTGTGGCGGGCATCGGAAACGAGAAAACCTTTATTTTCAATATCTTGTGGGTGAAATGGTTCAATCATTGCTTTTTGCAAGTCGTCTAAACCTTCGCCCGTTTTGGCAGATATTTTGATGAATTTGAAATCTGAAATCTGAAATCTGAATTTTTCTGAAATATCTACTTTATTTATTGCAATTATTCGGCTTAAATCTTTCGTTGAATCGAGAATTTCTCTGTCTTCATCGGTCAAATCCTGCGAGGCATCTAAAATCACGATGACCAAATCGGCATCCGCCATCGCGCGTTTTGAACGCTCGACACCGATGCTTTCGACCGTATCGAGGGTTTCGCGCAAACCGGCGGTATCCATCAGCGAAATCGGAATATTTTTGATAACAAGCTTTTCGTGAAGTTGGTCGCGGGTGGTTCCGGCAATTTCGGTTACGATTGCTCTTTCGTGTCCGAGCAAAGCATTAAAAAGGCTCGATTTACCGACGTTCGGGCGACCGACGAGCGCAACTTTTAAGCCTTCGCGCAAAAGTTTTCCGGCTTGAAATGTCGAAGCCATTTTACCGACGTTTTCGGCTATTTCGGAAAGTTTGGTTTTGATATTTGCGTTCTGAAAATCGGGCAGATCGTCCTCGACAAATTCGAGCGACGATTCTAAAACGACAATCACGTCGAGCAGTTCGTCTTTGAGCGGCTGAAGCTGATTGGAAAGCTCGCCGCGAAGCTGGCGGATTGATTGCCGCGCCGAAGCAATCGATTGCGCGTCAATCAAATCACGAATCGCTTCCGCCTGACTGAGATTTAATTGACCGTTTCCCAGGGCGCGCAAGCTGTATTCACCTGCATCCGCCATTCGAGCGTCGAGTTTGAGGCAAAAATCTATTATCTGCCGCAGAATGATCGGCGAACCGTGACAAGAGATTTCGATCACGTCTTCGCCCGTAAACGATTGCGGCGACTTGAAATAAGTGATTATTACCTCGTCTAAAACTTCACCTGATTCAAGATCGAAGATTTTTTTAAGATGTGCAAAACGCGGTTTGGGAGTAAATTTTTCATCGCGCACCAGTCGGCGAATAATTTCCAAAGAATCGTCGCCGCTCAGGCGAATCACGCCGATTCCGCTGCGTCCGAGAGGCGTTGCCAGTGCGACGATCGTATCATTCATAATTCAGATTTCAGATCCCGGATTTTAGGAATTTGGAATCCGAATTTATTTCAGGCGAACCTGAAGCCGGCGGTCTCTGCCAACGCCGACGGATTCCGTCAATAAATCTTCTTCGGCTTGCAGAGTCAGATGAATAACGCGCCGTTCGGTCGAATTTAACACGCCGAAAGTAAAAGGTCTGCCGTTTTTACGAACATTCTGCGCCGCGAAACGCGCCATCGCCTGAAGTTCGGCTTTGCGCGACTGGCGAAAACCGTCGGCATCGCAGATAAAACGATGGTTACGCTCAAATTCTCTGCCGAAAGCCTGAAACAACAAAACTTCAAACGCATCGAGCATTTCGCCGTTTTCGCTGAGAACCAGAGGAACGTCGTCGCCGCTCAAATTCATCACACAACCTTCATCCGTCCACTCGGAAGAAACGTGCAGATTAAAACCCATACCGACTAAGATTTCGGTCAAAAAAGTTTCGGCTTGTTGGCAAGTTTCAGTCATAATTTATCAGTTGTCGGTTCTTATTCGCTGATCGCCACGCTTCACGAAAAACATTAACAATCAACGAATAAACATTTACGAAGTAGAAAGTTTCGGTTTTACCTTTTTCGCCGATTTCGGCACGGTATCAACTATTTCCTCCTTCGGCGGATCATTTGTCTTGTTGAAACGGTTGATTATCATTTGCTGCCCGAAACTGACGATGTTGCCGAAGAACCAGTAAAGCAGAAGACCTGCGGGATAGCCCCACATAAGCCAGAGCATCATCACCGGCATAAAATACATCATCATTTTTTGCTGCGCTTTCTGTTCGTCGGTAATTGCCGGAGCGGTCGGTGTCAGAACCATCGCACCAGCCATCGAACCGGCAAAAAGGAACTCCAAAATGTGATACGGGTCAGCCAGCGAAAGATCGGGCAGCCAGAGGAAACTCGTCTGACGAAAATCCATCCCGATCGTGATCGCCGTGTAAAAAGCGACAAAAAGCGGAATCTGCAAAAGCATCGGCAGACAACCCATGATCGGAATCGCGTCTTTTGTCAGTTTGAGCTGTTCCATTTGCAGCTGGCGCATTCGCGGATCGTCCATCGGCACGCCTTTTTTCTGCAGATCCTTGATCTTATCCTGAATTTCCTTCATTTTCGGCGCGTTTGCCTGCGCCTTTTTGAATTGCTTCGACTGGAACCAGCGAATCGGGAAGAAAATCGAATAAAAGATCAGTGTAAAAGTGATGATCGCCAGCCCGAAATTTCCGACAACTCGGTAAATTGCATCGAGACAGACCAGCAGAAACTGCGCGACCGGACGCTGAATCCCGCGAAGCCACGAATACCAGCTGTAATTGATAAGCTCGCCGATATTTTTATCGGGTAATATTTTTTCGTAATCTCTTAGCGCAAAATAATCTTTCGTGCCGGTGTAAATCTTCGTCGTCGAACCGTCGAGATTGACGGGCACGTGGGCGGTTAAACGATGCAGCGTGACCTGCGACTTCTTGCTGCCGGTAATCCACGAAATAATGCCGTCGTAGAAAGGTTCGACCGGCTTTTCGAGTTTTGTGCCGTGAAACTCAAGCCCGTTGGTCGGCGATGAGGGAATTGCCGCCATCGCAAAATAAGTGTCGCCGATACCCGCCCAATCAACATTGCCCGGAATAGCTAAACTACCTTTATTCGGATCTTTTGAATCCTGGAAAATCTCATAAGCCGCTTCACGTTGAGTTTCGTTGTTGACGTAGGCGACCGCTTCCGGCTCGACCAGATAATAGTTGTGGTATTTAATATTCTGATCGCCGATTGCCGTCCCGATCAGAAGTTTGGCACTCGCAATCGGTTGTCCGGCGCGGGTCGCTTTGATCTGCAAATCGGTCAGATGGCTGTCGGCGAAAAAGATAAAACTTTTAACGACCTCGACATCTCCCGATCTGAGCGTAAAATCAATTTGTTGTGAAGCGTTTCCTTCAAGATTAATTTCGCCTTCCGTCGAAACCTGATAATTCCGGTCATTCAGCAAAGCGTCGAGATTCGGGTCGCCGGTCGAAAGCCGAAACGGAAATTCGCGGTTCGGATTATCCTGCAAGATTAATTCGAGCGGAATTTTGTTTTGGTCGGTCGAACCGTCCGCCCAGAGCGGCACATCCTCTTTGTCTTTGCGGGCATTTTTAACCAATATCCAGCTCGTTGCCAGTGCGCCTTTTGAATCGAGTTTAACCTGATAAAGCGGCGATTTGACCGTAATTTGGCGGTTCGGAACGTCATCAGTCGGCGCAACAACTGTTTGTTCCGGCGGCGGCGTTGCCTGAACTTGCGGAGTAGGCACATTTTGAGTATTTGCAACCTGCGCGGTATTCGCATTCTCAGCCGGTTTCGGCGGCGGCGCGAAAAAATATTGCCAGCCGAATAAAACCGCCATACAAAGCAGCGCGGCGAGCAAAAAACGTGATTGATTTTCTTGTTTAGAATTGTCCATCTTTCAATTTGGGATTGCGGATTGCGGATTGCGAATTGAATAAAAATCCCAAATCCCAAATCCGCAATCATTTCACCGGGTCGTAGCCGCCTTTGCAAAAAGGTTGACAGCGTAAGATACGCTTTACGCTCATCCATGTTCCTCTGATCGCGCCGTATTTTTCGACCGCTTCCATTGCATAGGTCGAACAAGTCGGCTGAAAACGGCACGCGGGCGGCAAAAAAGGCGAAATCAACGTCTTGTAAAGCTGCAAAAAACCTAAAACCAAAAACTTCATTACTTTACTTAAACGTCTTTTCGCCTTTCTGCGATTCAAAAATTTTAACTTTCTTTAGAATTTGCCGAAATTCGTCGAGCGGTTTGTCCAGCTTGACCTGCAAAAGACTTCTTCGCGCATTCAAAACCCAATCAAATTTGGTTTCAAGCTCGCTCAGTTCCGCTTTGCTTAAACGAAAAGCTTCCCGCAAAAGTCTTTTACAACGGTTGCGCTTCCAAGCTTTCGTGCTGATCTTTTTTGAAGCCGTGATGCCGAGCCTTTGTTCGGTCGTTTCCGACGGCAAAATAAAGACCGTCATAAAACGCCCGTCAAAACGCTTGCCTGTTCCGTAAACACGGCGAAATTCAGCCGGCTTGCGCAGACGCTCCGCTTTCGGCAAACGAAAGTTTAATAATGGTGAACCGTTAATCTCTTGCGTCCCTTCGCCCGGCGGCGTTTCAAAACAGCGCGACCGTTCTTGGTCGCCATGCGCGCGCGAAACCCGTGTTTCTTCGCACGGCGGCGGTTGTTTGGTTGATAAGTTCTCTTTGGCATAATTACTGTTCATCCTCCACTCTAAAGTGAAAACTTAAAGTTTATGGAAAAAAGGCAATTATGTCAAAACCGATTGGGCGGGGCGCGATCAAAGCAGCAAATTTTCTAAATTATCCCCTTGAGTTTTTAACGCAATTTCGTTCGGATTCTGCAATTGTTTGCCGCAAAAAGGGCAAAAAATAACTGCCTGTTCATACCAGCTTGTTTCTGAATCTGTTTTCGAATAACCGATGGTTAAAAACAGAACGCCGTTTTTTTCGACCTTAAAAGAGGAAACAGCGGGAATTTGTACCGCGTCCTGAAAACCCTGACAACATCTAAAATTAATCATAAAATACCTTTCTTCCAACTATCTTATAATTTTTCCGCACAATTATCCGTAAGGCTTCGATATAAAGCGCGTGTTCGTGTTCGAGAATCTTTGCCGAAAGAGTTTCCGCCGTGTCCGTGTCCGCGACTTCGACCGCTTTCTGTAAAATAATCGCGCCGTGGTCTAAATCCTCGTCAACAAAGTGAACCGTGCAGCCCGAAATCTTCACGCCGTAATCGAACGCCTGCCGCTGCGCCTCGAGTCCGGGAAATGCCGGCAGTAAGCTTGGATGAATATTGACGATTTTATTCGGAAAAGCCGCGACAAAATCGCCCGACAAAAGCCGCATATAACCGGCGAGACAAACCAGTTCCGTGCCGCGCCGTTTCAGTTCGGCGATAATTTCCGCGTCGTGTTCTTCGCGCGAACGCTGCTTTCGCGCAACGACAACCGTTTCAACACCGCGCGCTTTTGCCTTTTCCAAGCCTTCTGCGCTCTTTTTGTCGCTGATGACAACCACAACCTCAGAATTCGGAAGTTGCCCGCTCTGAACGGCTTCGACAATCGCAACCATATTCGAGCCGCGTCCCGAAATTAAAATGCCGATTTTCATAAAAATTCAGTCTTTTGGCGGAAATAGTCCGGTTATTTTCCAAACTTTTTGAGCATTTGTTTGTAAATCATCGTTCATTTTCAAAGCGTAAATTGTGGCGCATCCACACGAAGTTTTTCGATTAACTCAGCTATCGGCTTATCTTCTTCATCAGAATAAATTATGCTGCACAAGTTTATCTGGAAAGTTTGCAAGTAAATTACACATTCTAAATCACAAAAACTTCTTTATTTCCCTCGACAACGCGCCCGATTTCAAAACTTGTTCCTAAATGTTTCTGCAAAAACTCTTTATCTTCTTCCGTGCAAATGACGATCATTCCGATCCCCATATTGAAAGTGCGGAACATTTCCGATTCGGCGACATTGCCCAAAGTCTGCATCAAGCCGAAGATCGGAAGTTCGTTCCATGTTCCGCGTTTGATTTCGACCGAAACATTTTCAGGCAAAATGCGCGGAATATTTTCGAGAAAACCGCCGCCCGTGATGTGCGCCAAGCCTTTGATCTTGCCCGAATCAAGCAATTTTTCGAGCGGTTTTAAGAAACTCGTATGTTTTTCCAACAGGGCTTCGCCGACGGTTTTGCCGAGTCCTTCGACAAAAGAATCAACTTCGTA
>JALHNX010000130.1 GCA_022843305.1 Pyrinomonadaceae bacterium
GGTTTGGGTTTGGCGATTGTGCGGCACTTAACGGAATTGCACGGCGGTTCGGTTTCCGTAACCAGCGACGGAGCCGGAAAAGGCACAATTTTCACCGTTGCCCTTCCGCTTCCGCTTAATGTTGACACGCCGCTCAAACCGCTTAACGCAAAAACGAACGGACATAAAAAGCCCGAAAAATCCAAAACCGAACTGCGCGGCATCCGTGTGCTGATCGTGGATAACGATGCGGACACCTGCGAGATGCTGACCTTTGCGCTGAATCTGCTCGGCGCGGAAGCCCAAGCCTCGAACTCGGTTTCGGAAGCCTTTGTTTCGATTGATGATTGGCAGCCGGATATATTGTTAACCGACATTAATATGCCCGGTGAAGACGGTTATTCGTTTATCAATAAACTCAGAGCTTTGCCGCCGAAAAAAGGCGCGAATATTCCGGCAATCGCACTCACCGCGCTTGCCCGCCCGGAAGACAGCGAACAGGCGCTTTCAGCCGGATTTCAGCTGCATTTATCAAAACCCGTTGATATTGAAAAACTAGCCGAAGCCATCGTAAATCTGGCTAAAAAATCTTAGGACTCTCTTTCAAGAATCCTTCGCTTATCCGAGCGCACATTTTCAAGCAAACAAATTTAGGGACTCGGCTGCTGTCGAATGCGCCCGAATCCCCTTAAGGTGAGTTTTAGTCAAGATTTTATAGAATCGGATAGTGTCCTAATATTGTGTTGCTGACTATTTTGACGGATAAAGACCTTTATAAAGAAGATAGAAGCCGCCGAGAATAAACATAGCACTAAACACTAATGCCATATTTGCTTGTCTTGAGCCATTCATATACATAGGAATATTTGCCCCAAACGCTAGAATTAACAAAATTCCTATAACAATTTTCACAACGCTTCTTTTAGGTTTAATCATATTTTATTTACCGATTTTATTTACCGATGTGTAATAAGTCTTTCAGCGTCCAAACTATTTTGGTCAATGCCGCTTCTATCGTAAATTGTTGAGTAAATCGCCCACATCATAACACAGGGCGCGAGGCGTGGGAAGATGAGTTATTATCGCTTAAGAAACACGGGTCGTGGCTCAATGTCGCGGAAAATGAGTTAAGTGTTCTGAAACGGGTCGGAATTGCCAAAAGAGTCGAGAGTCGAGAGGAATTGGAGAAACAAATTGCGGAATATCAAACGCGTCGCAATAACAAAGGAGTCAAGGTTGAGTGGCATTTTACAACTAAAGACGCGCGGGTAAAGTTGAAGCGACTTTACCCGCCACTTAAACCTTGACTGAACACTAGAAATTTAGGATGATTTTTCTTTGTATGTTCATTAAACATCAAGGCTGGAGCCTATTTTTATAGTATTTAATTGACAAAAATATATAAGAGGCAGATACTAAGCGCGTAAATGTATTTGTTACAAAAGTATGAAGGTGGAGATTGATGTCCCAATCTTATCCATCAAGGAGGAAGCATGATACAGACCGGAGCCTATTATATTGGCGCCGGAAACGGATGGAATCTGCATACCGGAACTGGTGACAGATCGTTCCGAACACCTGATATTAGCTTCGAGCATATTTGACCGATCGCTTCAAAAGAGCAAATCGCTTGTTTTTAATAATGTCCCATCTCCTATGAACAAGGACGGCGGATAAACATCATTTTCTAACAAAGGTTAAAAGGAGGCTGAAAAATGGCGAATGGGGACTTAAATCCTAAATTTGTAATGCAAGTACAGGAGCAAACACTATGGTGCTGGGCAGCAGTGGCTTGTTCGATCGGTGATTGGTTTCTCGCGCAACAACATTGGTTACAATGCGAGCTCGTGAATACAGAGCTTGGTGAAAACACATGCTGCCAGAATGGCTCTGATCCGCTCACCTGTAATAAGACATATTCCTTACATCAGGCACTGCAAACCACCGGGAATCTTCTATATTATTTGGATACTCCGGTAGCCTTTAGCAGTGTGCAGGCACAAATCAATCAAAATGAACCGGTCGGGGCAAGAATTTTATGGGACAACGGAGGCGGAGCGCACTTCGTAGTAATCAGCGGTTGGTACAGCGGTTGGAATCCGGACGGGGTTACGGTTTGCGATTCCCTGGAGGGTACCTCAACTTATATGGAGTTTAGTGTGTTTGAGTCGTCGTATGAGGGGCATGGTACCTGGACTCATACGTATTATACTCAAGGTGTTCCTTTAGAAGGAGAATAACGTCATGGCAATAAAAACCGGCAACCCGCCTGAAGAAGCATTTCAACTCGTGTCAGCTGTGTTAAAAAACATAGCCGGGTCGTCCATAGCGGCAAATATGTCCATAATGGATCCAGCCTGCCGGGCAGAAATGCCGCTGGGAACTTACGTGCTGGGTTTGGACGATATATCACCAGATGCTTTGGTAAAAGCGAGGCAGATCGGGTGGCGATATACTATTTACAGCGAGGACGAACCGGTCGCCGCAGCCGAAGTGCTCGCGCCTGCCGGCGAGAATATAAAATTCTCACATATAAACCAGGGGCGTTACGTAGAAGCGACCGTAGCTGCAATGAAACAAGCCGAAAGCATGGAACAGCTGGCGAATAGCGATTATGAAGCCCGCTTTTTGAAGCTATCGGCGTTATATATCAAAGCTTTGTGGATGCATAGCGAGACGGACGACTTTTTGATCCCGATGCCGCCTACATTTAACGTCCTGATTCCAAACCATTCATATTCCGCGGCAGAGTTCTTTGAGATCCTCATCCCGGCTGCGGCGGCGCGAAAGGCTGCTGGTGATCCGGCTTAGTACGCCTCTGCTTAAGATTACAATTTCCTTGCCCGCGACTAGACCGCGGTTATCGCCACTGCATCAATTTCGGTTAAATCGCCAAAATCATAGCATAGGCGCGCGATTTGGGAAAGATATTTTTTGAGTGAAAAGTTTTTTAGCACCGGAGTCTTTTTTTTACAATTTTTGGATTATAGCTGGAAGGCATATTCTACCTCATATCAACCAATTTTTTTACATTCAACTCTTGAATGGGGATTGTTTTTTTATTTTTGAAAAAGATATTACTCAGCCGTTGAAAACGGCGAAATTATTCCCCGCTTCGCCGCCCACAATGCTAATTGTGGGTTTGAAAATCAGTCAAAGATTTGAGTTATCGAAGATAACGGCATAAATTTAAGTTTATTTTTTATGCCGCCGTTTTCAACGGCTCAAATGTGGCGGCAAATTTCCCATAGTTGCACTATGGGCTACAAATATTTCGCTGTCTTCGACAGCTAAAAACCATTTTCAAAAAACAATCCTTATTCAACATTCAACTTTTTAGTTTCTGTTTCGATATTTATTGTTAACGGAAACACCAAAACCTGCACTTTTCTACGGCGCGGTCATAAAGCCCAGATTGGAATTTGAGAAATTGACGATTTTCGGAAAGACATCAATCATATTCGCTTCCGGCAAACCGAACCAACGCGCCAGAGTCGCCGCAAATTGTTCGACCGAAGCCGTCGGAATCCAGCGTCCGCGTGCGCCTTTTCCGGTGTCAGCATCGTCGGGTCCGTCGAGATTCAAAGTCGGATACGGCGTGCCGTTCGTCGTATTGAGACCGTAAAAATCGCTGCCCGTAACTGCGCCGCCGACCACGAAATGATGGTTTGCCCACGCGTGATCCGAGCCGACACCCGCGCCCGAACCTGCCGGATTCATCGTCCGGTTGAAATCCGACAGAGTGAATTGCGTAACCTTGTCGCCCAATCCCTGCACGGTCATTTCGTCATAAAACGCCCGCATCGCCTGACTCATCTGCGCAAGCAAAACGGTGTGATTCTGAAGCTGAAGATTGTGCGTGTCGAACCCGTTGATCTGGCAGAAAAAAATCTGGCGGTTGACGTTTAAATCGCTGCGTTTTTTTATCAGCCGCGCAACCTGTTTGAGCTGATTGCCGATGCTCGAATTCGGAAACGGAACCGTTACTTCCTGTGATGTCTGCAATGAAGCGTTGACCGTTATCGCCTGATTCGTGATGTGGCTCGCCGCCGCGACGAGTTCGGAACTTAAATCCTGTGTCCGCAAAGCGTTAAATGCCGCCAGCTGTGCCTGCGAATCTGCCGTCGCGTCATAACCTTGCGGATTTAAAACCTGCGTTAAGGGAATCTGCGCGCCCGCAATCGCCATCGGCAGAGTCGTCTGTCCGGCAGTAAAAAGCTGTGCGCCCGCAATCGAAGTAATCATCGGAATCAGCGAATTCGGATTGTCGGGGGCGGTTCGCCGGTCGGAAAGCCGTCCGCCCCAGCCGGTAAAAATCTGCTCGTCGCTGCGCCCGCTCTGCTGCTGTGCCGTCTGGTCGGAATGCGAATACATATTGTAAGGCTTCGGGTGCGTTTCATCATACATCTGCGCTTTGGTCGTCGGTTGAACGAGCGTCCCGACATTCGTGACAATCGCCATTTTATTTTGCCCCCAAAGCTCGTAAAGCCCGTTGTTCGCGCCGACCCCGAAAGCCGGATGAAAACCGTAGGTCAGATTGCCCATCCGCGGAACGGCAAACGGCAAAGGAACATTCTGCGCGAACGCCAAACCTTGCGGACTTCGCAAAGCGGAATACAGCTCGTAATTGCTCAGGCTGGCATCCGAGTGAAGCGGGATGACGGTATTGTTGCCGTCGTTGCCGCCGAGCAAAAAGATGCAGACCAATGCGCGGTAATCGCCCGGCACGGAGGAATCTTTCGTTTCGTCGTCGGCTTTTTGCGCCATCGCGCTGACCAAACCGAAATGCCGCATCTGTGTGGCGAGCGCGGTCATCGTTAAAGCACCGCCTGATTTGATTAAAAATTCGCGTCTGTTCTGTTTCATAATTTCTCCTTGTTTTGAGTCCCGCCTTCAGGCGGCGTTTATTGGTTGTAAAAGTATTGCCGCTTGAAAGCGGGACTCAAAACATTTTTATCTCTGCACCTGATACTGCGATGAAGTCGCAACCAGATAAACCGCTCTTTGCGCGCGCAAAAGCGGGTTTGACTCGGGAACGGTCTGCACTACGCCGAGAATCGCGCTTCGCATCGTCGGCGACATTGTGCCGTGCATCATTCTTAAATTGAGCATCTCCAGCAATTGATTGCCGCTCGGGTCGGCTTCGGCGAAGCCCTGCATTTCCGCCAGACTGATTGACGTTCCCAACGTAACGCGCCGGTCAGGATTCGGGTTGATGCGGTTGAAAATAATCGTGTTTCCGAAATTAGCCCGTGTTACCGCCGTGCCGGTCGTGTAAAGCGCGAATTCAGGTCCGTTAAAAGATGTTCCCGGCACGATATAATCCGGCGGATAAAAATTGAAAACCGACGGCGACATAAAAGCGACTTGCCCCATCGCGTTTGTTTCCGTCGTCAGAACACCGTCGCTCAAGGCGGAACGATCCGCCGAACGAACGTCGAAATGCCGCGCCAGATTGGTGACAAACAAAACCGGCTCGCGCAGTTTGCCGTAACGCGGGTCGGTTTTCACATCGCCGCGCGCTTCGGGGTCGAGCAGAATCGCTTTCACGACTTCCTTCATCTGCGCCGGATTCGTGCGGTTGGCGTTGAAAACCGCTGCGATCCGACTGACATACGCCGGAGTCGGGTCGCCCGTGACAATCTGTTGAATCAAAAACCGGCTGACAAACGGCGCGACGTTCGGATGATTGTAAATATTATCCAAAGCCTGATTCAAAGAATTGTTGGCGTAAGTCGTGATCGCCGTTCCCGCGCAGCCGTCACAAGCCGGAATATTTGTCGTCGTCGAACCCGGATAACTCAAAAGCGTTTTCGCTGTCAAATCGTGATTATTCGGATTCATAATGATCATCGGGTCAATAAAATTCGCCGCACCCGGAACGCGGTTCGGGCAGAGCGTCAGATTTGATTCGCACAAAGCCCAACCCGTAAAGGTCATCGTGAAATTATTAACGGTATTCTGGTCGTAAGTCGGAATCGGATTGCCCTGCCCGTCAAGTTGGAGTGTGCCATCCTGATTGAGCATAAAAAGTCCGACGTTGAAAAGCTGCAGAATCTCGCGGGCGTAGTTTTCGTTGGGCGTAAAGCGCGTCGAAGTCCGCATATTAAGATAACCGCCCATTCCCGGATTGAGCGTCATTTCCTGCATCAGCGTCCGCCAATTGCCGAAGGCATTGCGGCTCAGAACCTTGTGATACGCGGTCAGATGGCTCGACTGCTGGACTTCGACGCCGGAAATTACCCAAAGTTGCGCCAAAGCCCACGCGACACGATGACGCAATTGCGCGTCGCCGTAAAAGGCTTCCTTATAAAACCAGTTCTGCGCCGGATACATCGAGTAATGATTGGCAAAACAAAACGGGTCGGAATCGGGAACTCCGTTATCTATCAAACCGTTGCAGTCAGGCGGCGGATTGGTCGGTTTAAGCGAAAAATTCGGATAAGAAATGCTCGGATAGGGTGCGTCAAACTGTTCGGCGAGCCACGTCCGAATTCCGATGCGGCGGATTCTGCTTTCCAGAGCGGTCGTCGGTCCGAAGGTCGCCTGTTCCAAAAACCTCGTTCGGTCGCCCGACCAGCGATAAGCGACGGCATTCGTTTCATCGGCGGTTTGTTTCGCTGCCGAAAGATTCATTTTTGCCGAAAGCGGTGTCGGAATCGCGCCGGAGTCATCTTTTATCGAACCACCGATTTGTCCTAAACCCAGCCGAACGCGATTGCTTTCCAAACCGCGCCACGCGACGCTTATCAGAAGATCGCCTTTTTCGGCGGGCTGTTCCCAATTGCCGATTTCGTCCCGCAGTTCAATGGTCAGCGCATAGATGCGGTTTCGGCGCTCAATCAACTTCATTCCTAAAACGGGAAAGCGATAGCGTCTGCCGCGCGCATCTTCGGCATAAACTCGAAAAGCCGACGCGCCTTCGCCGTTCATTAGTTCGACGTTGCTAACGTATAAAACCACCCTCGAATACAAATCGAATGAATTGTTTTCCGCCGCCGGCAATCTATCGTCCGAAGATTTGTTTGATTGTTTTACTGCCAGCGCGCGCGTCGAATCCGGCGCGGTCAATAAAACCGGGGTCGGCGAATTCGGATTCGGGTCGGTTTGAGCAAGTGTTGAAAAAGCCAGCAGGATGCTGACAAATAAACCTTCCAAAACTCTTTGGAAGGTTTTTGTGCGTTTTCGGTTCATACCCTTATTTCCTTATTTTTTATCGAAAAATCAAAATTCTGTCAGAAGATAATTAACAATCGTAGAGTTGTTTACGATGACGGATCGAAAGGAATTACCGGCATCGCGAGCGGCGTATCGGTCGGCAGACCAAAAAACCAAAGCCCCAAACTGCCGTCAGAACTATTCAGTATCCACCAGCTTGCGTTACTCGGACGAAAAACCGCAATATCCGTTTTGCCGTCGCCGTCATAATCGCCCGGCACGGGTTTGTCGGTTAAAAAACCGAAGCTCACCAGCGTTTCGCTGCCGGTGCTGCTGTTTTTAATGACCCAAAGCATTCTGTCCTGATGACTTTTGATTCCGGCAAAATCGGTTTTGCCGTCGCCGTCATAATCGCCCGGAACCGGAAAATCTATATCTAAGAATTGAACGAGAGCCGGTGCGCTATCGCCTGTATATGGCGGAAACCAAACCCTGAAAGTTTGATTATTAAAGACGGCGATCTCGCTTCGACCGTCGTTGTTATAATCGCCGGGAACCGGTGTCGGAATGACGTTGCAGGCATCGCCGACGGTTTTTCGGACGGTGTTGCCTTCCAAATCTCCGATGAAGTAAACGGCGATATGACACGGTGCGCCCGGGTCCTGGCTGATGTTTATTGTATATAACTGACCGATTTCGGCGCGTCCGTCGCCGATGTAGTTGCGATTGAATTTGTTGTAGCCCGGTTCATAAACCAGCACCTGATGTCCGCCGCCCGAACTTTGATAGAGCCACCATTGATTCACGTCGCCGGTTTCAAAATCCCACCAGCGGTAAATTCCGACATCGGTTTTGCCGTCATTGTCGTAATCAGCCGGTGCGGGAACGTCGAGTGTGCGTCCCCAATGAATCACCCCCGTCTGTCCGGTATGGGTGTTGAGAAAATACCAGTAAGAAGGCTGCGGCGCGATGCTTATATCGCGTGAACCTTCCCGGTAAAGCGCAATATCGGTTCTGCCGTCGCCGTCAAAATCAAGTTTGAAGCTGTTATCGGTGGCTGAAACGTTTAATGTCAGAAATAGATAAATACAAAAAATAAAACCTGCCCTTAATGATTTCATGTATAGTCGTCCCCGTTTGAAAATTAAAAATGTATGCGCATCAAGGCATTTTTAATTTAACCGTTTAATTATTCGGAAGGCAGATTAATAATCAGTCAGATTTATTTTGAAATGCCGGGTTTTGGAGAATTCACCGATTATTATCTTTTACCCGCTCCGAAGTTTTATGAAAAAAGATTACAACATAACTATAAAAAACGTAAAGGAAATTTTCTTCGATAAGGAAATTTGTATTATATCCGACAGTTGACGGTTTAATAATCAAAATCAACTTTCTGAGAAAATTAAAAGTTAATTGGTAAAACCCATCCAATAAACTACTGGTATTGGTAAGGACAACTCTTATATATTAATGTTGCCGCTAAACAAAATATTTGACCTTACTTGTTATTAAATATCTGCAAAATTAAAGAAAATCAAAAAATAATTTACAGAAAGCAAATTTTGACTTGCAATAATTGGTTTTACCAATTATCATAATTTCAACTTTTAATACAAAGGAAACAATTCTAAAAACCAAAAGGAAATATAAGTAATGAGCAAAGGTCAATTCCGTTTTAAAGTTCTCCTTGGCGTAGCAGCAATCCTTCTGTTGAATTTCGCTGTCATTTTCGGACAAGAATTTCGCGGCACGGTTGCCGGCACGATAACAGACCCGAACGGGGCGGTCGTCGCCGGCGCAAACGTCACCGTTCAAAACACTGAAACGAATATTTCGGCGAATACGATCACCGGTCAAGACGGGGCTTACACATTCCCGCTTTTGCAGCCCGGGAAATATAAAGTTACCGTTACCGCCGGCAGCTTTAAGACGACGGTTCGTGAGAACATTCAACTCAATGTGGACGACCGCTTAACCGTTGATTTTCAACTGGAAATCGGCGCGGGGGCGGATGTTACGATAGTTGCCGATTCCGAATTAGTTGAAAGAGGCTCGGTTACAACCGGTACTTTAATTACCGAAAGGCAAATCACGGAATTGCCTTTATCCGAAGGCGCGGCTTACACTTTGGCGACGCAGTCACCCGGTGTTTCCTATACGGGAAATCCGAATTTTACCGGTCCGACAGCAAACGGCAACCTTGCCGCTTTCCGGTCAAACGGCGCGGTCGGCAACCAGATCACGCTTGACGGTTCGCCGAATCTGGCGTTTGACGGCGCGGTTGCTTACACGCCTCCGGCTGACGCGCTTTCGCAGTTCAAAATTCAAACCAACGCCTTCGACGCGCAGAGCGGATTTACCGCCGGTTCGACCGTCAACGTCGCGGTCAAAAGCGGGACGAACGAATTTCGCGGGTCGCTTTACTATTTCAATCGTCCGGGCAGTCTGACGGCAAACAACTTTTTCAGCAACCGCGCCGGTATTGAACGCGCTCCGCGCAGTTATTACCGCGCCGGCGGGCAGATCAATGGTCCGGTTTACATTCCTTATCTTTACAACGGGCGCGATAAAACGTTTTTTATGTTTTCCTACGAGAAACAGCTCGACGAGCGCGCCGAACCGGAAACCTTTACCGTTCCGACGACGCTGATGAGAACGGGCAATTTTTCCGAGCTTCTTGCACTTCCGACACCGGTTTTGATTTACGATCCGGCAAGTGCCGTTTTGCGAAACACTACCTGCACCGCGGGCAGCACCGGAACAACCGTCTGCCGAACGCCGTTTACGGGCAATATTATTCCGACGGGACGGCTTAATACGGCAGCGGTGAATTTCTTAAATCTTTATCCTGCGCCAAATCTTCCGGGCGTTGTTGATAACTATTTTTCAAACCAGGTTTTGGAGCGTCCATACGATTCATACCTGACGAGAATTGACCATTATATTAATTCAAATCATCGTATTTTCGGAAAATTCTTTTACAGCAAAAGTACCGAAGACCGCTATAACTTTATCGGTGAGCCGGATTCGATTACGCAAGGATTCGAACTTCGCACCAATAAAGGCGGAAACATCAATTACACGGCGACGCTTTCCTCGAATTTAATATTTGACCTTCGTTCGAGCCTCAACGATTTTGTGCAGGAGCGTAATCCGGCAAACCCGCAGTCCGCCGCCGACCTCGGTTTCACGGGCATTGCCTCTTTGACGGATTCAACCGTTTTCCCGCGTTTCGATTTTACCAATTACGACACGCTCGGCTCGGAACGCGCGGACTTTAATGAAGGTTTGACGAGAAATTTCAGATTGTTCTCGATTCAGCCGACCATCACGCAGATTTTCGGCGCGCACACGTTCAAATACGGTTATGATTACCGCCGTTTGATGGAAAACCGGACGACGAACGGATATAATGCGGGTCGCTTTCTCTTTAACGGCGTCTATACATCGCCGGCATCAAATTCGAATGCGGCGACGCAAAATCAGATCGGACGCGATTTAGCGGCTTTCCTTCTGGGAATTCCGTCAGCCAACGCCAACAGTCTGATCGAGCAGGCGGCTTCTTACGACGTAAGCTCGAATTATCACGGATTTTTCATTCAGGACGACTGGCGCATAACACAGCGATTAACCTTGAATCTCGGGCTTCGCTACGAACTGGAAACGGGTTTGCGGGAAGCCGAAGGACGATTCGTAACCGGTTTTGACAGAAGCGCGGTAAGTCCGCTTCAAGCGCAGGTGTTGGCAAATTACAACGCCAACGTTCCGGCAAGCGTTCCGATCGCGGCTTTTCAGAATCTTTCGGGCGGACTGCGGTTTGCAAACGGTGCCAACGATGTGAGTCAGGCAACCGATAAAAATAATTTCCAACCGCGAATCGGTGTTTCCTACGCGCTCGACGATAAAACCGTGCTTCGCGGCGGATTCGGAATTTTTACATCGTCATTCCAGATTCTGCCGATCAACCAATCCGGTTTTACGGGTTCGACGAGCTTTGCGCCGACGACTAACAACGGTTTGACGTTCATTGCCAACATAAACAATCCGTTTCCCAACGGTTTGAATCCCGCAATCGGTTCGAGCCTCGGTCTAAACACCTCGCTCGGAACTACTTTGGGAACATTAAACGCCACGGGTCCGACCGTGGCGACGCTTTACACATACGAACGAAAAAATGCGAACTATTCCCGATTTATTATCGGAATCCAACGCCAATTGCCGTATAACATCGGTGTCGAAGCAACATATGTTCATTCACGCGGAAGAAATTTGCCGGTTCTTCGCCAGTTAAATTATGTTCCGCGCGAGTATCTTAACGATTTTACGGGCGTTACCGATCCGACGGCGATCGCGGCGGCGGTAACGGCAGCGCAAACGTTTTTGAATCAGACGGTTCCGAATCCTTTTCGCGGTCTTGTGCCGCAGAATACGACGCTGAACGCGAATACGATTCAGCGCCGCTTTCTGCTGACGGCGTTTCCGCAGTTTCAGGATTTGATTGTTACCGAATATACCGGCAGCAGCCGCTACAATTCGCTGCAATTGCAGGCAAGCAAACGGATGAGTCAGGGATTCTCGTTCAATACGTCTTACACGTATTCGCGCGACCGTGAAAAAAACCTTCGTCTGAATCCGCAGGACGAGGAATTGACAGAGATAATTTCGCTCTTCGACCGTCCGCACCGCGTTACCTTCTCGGGAGTTTACGAACTGCCGTTCGGTCGCAAACGACAATTTTTCAGCGACATTCATCCGGTCGTTGACGCAATCTTCGGCGGCTGGCAATTCAACGCCGTTTTCGAATGGCAGTCGGGCGAACCGCTTGTTTTGCAGAACGGCGTTTACCTTGGCGACATCACGCAGCTGGAAAACCGGCTCGGTCAAAGAAACGAACAGGGCTTGCGTTACGGCGTTGATGTTCCGGCTTTTGATACGACAGGTTTTATCAGTCTCGGCAACAACTACACGGTCAGCAGTCAAAACTCGCTGCGGACTATTCCATATACTTTGGATAAATTCCGCAATCAGCCGTTTCAGAAATTCGATGTCGGATTAACCAAAAATTTCCGCTTCAATGAAAGAATGCGGCTGCAGGTTCGGGTCGAAGCCATCAACGCTTTCAACTCGGTTTATTTGGGCAACGGTCTTCAGCTCGGAATTACCAATCAGGCTTTCGGACGAGTCAGCGCACAGAGAAATCTGCCCAGAGACATTCAGCTCGGCGCACGATTTACGTTCTAGTTTGCGGTTTTTATAATTTACAAGGGAACAAAAGCCCTTTGCGGCATCAAAACCAAAAAGGGCTTGTTGTGTCTTTACAAGGGAACACAAAGGGATTTTGCGATGAAGTTTTTTTGCCTGATAAATCTAATTTTGCTCTTCGGACTCGCGCCGGTTATCGCAAAAGCACAAAATGTTTCGGGTAAAAAAGCCGATTTGATCGTTGCGGCGGACGGCAGCGGAAATGTAAAAACCGTCGCGGAAGCCGTCAACCGCGTTCCCGAAAACAACAAAAAGCGTTTCGTTATTTTTATCAAAGCGGGCGTTTATCGGGAACAAATCAGAATTCCGGCAAATAAACCTTACGTTTCATTCATCGGCGAAAAAGCCGAAACGACAAAATTAACCTTCAATTTATCCAACAAAGATGCCGGTTCGACATCGGCAAGCTACAGCTTTTACGTCGGCGGACACGATTTCTACGCCGAAAACCTGACGTTTGAAAATTCCTTCGGAACAGGCTCGCAGGCAGTCGCCGTGCTGACCGAAGCCGACCGGCTGGTTTTCAAAAATTGCCGTTTTTTAGGTTGGCAGGACACGCTTTATGCGAAAAACGGGCGGCAGTATTTCGAGAATTGCTACATCGAAGGTCACGTCGATTTTATCTTCGGACAGGCGGCGGCGGTTTTTGAAAACTGCGTGATTCATTCAAAAGGCGACGGCTATATCGCCGCGCCGATGCGTTTCGCAGCGGACGAAAATTCGGGACTCGTTTTCATCAATTCAAAATTAACGGGCGAAAATATCAAAAAAGGCGTTTATCTCGGTCGTCCGTGGCGCGATTTCGGCAGAACGGTTTTCGTTAATACCGAAATGGACGCGCATATCAAGCCCGAAGGCTGGCATCACTGGCTGCCCGAACGCGAGCGCACGGCGTATTTCGCGGAATACAATTCGCGCGGCGCGGGCGCGAAACCTGAAAACCGCGTCAAATGGGCGCGGCAATTATCAAAAGATGAGGAAAAAATTTTCTTCGCGGAAAACTTTCTCAAGGGCGCGGACAATTGGAATCCGAAACGGGCGGATTTTGACTGGCAGCAACGAACCGCGCCCGATTATAAATTAGTTTCGTGGAACGACGTTCTCGAACAGAAACCTTTGTGGTATCCGGTTGACGAAGCGACGCGCATCGCCAATCAGGTCGTGCTTTACCAGCGCGAAAACGGCGGCTGGGAAAAAAACGTTGATATGGCGGCGATGCTCACGCAATTCGAGCGCGAAAAACTTTTGAGGGAAAAATCCGCGACCGATACGACGATTGACAATGGCGCGACCGTGACGCAGCTTCGTTATCTCGCCAAAGTAATCACCGCGAAAAATATCGAAACACACCGGACGGCTTTTCTGAAAGGCTTGGATTTTCTGTTCGCGATGCAGTATGAGAACGGCGGTTTTCCGCAGTTTTTTCCGCTCAAAAAAGATTACTCGCGCCATATCACCTATAACGACAACGCGATGATCAACGCGCTCAAAATTTTGCGCGACATCGCCAAAAAGAAAGAAGATTTCCTGTTTATTAACGAAGAAAGACGCTTAAAAGCCGAAAAAGCGGTCGAACGGGCGATTCCGCTGATCTTAAAAACGCAAATTGAAATTAACGAAAAAAAAACGATCTGGGCGGCGCAATATGACGAAAATACTTTAAAACCTGCCGATGCGCGAAAATTTGAACCGGCATCTTTGACGGCGGGCGAATCGGTCGGAATCATTCGGTTTTTGATGCTTGACTCAAATCCGAATCCGGAAAAGATCGAGGCAATCGAGTCGGCAATCGAATGGTTTCGCGCCAATAAAATCGAAGGAATTCGCTGGGAACGCAAAAACGGCGAAAGCGTTGTTATCAAAGACAAAAACGCACCGCCGATCTGGGCGCGGTTTTATCAGATCGAAACGATGAAGCCGATTTTCATCGGGCGCGATGCGGTCATTAGATATGATGTAGCGGAAATCGAAGCCGAACGCCGCAACGGTTACGCGTGGTATGTCTCCGCGCCGAATGAACTTTTGGAAAAAGATTATCCGAAATGGAAAGAAAAAATTAAAAAATGACTGGAGCGCAAGCGGCTCGCTTGCACCGTCGCGACAGCGACGGAACGGCGTTCGATTAGAAACTAAGTCGAATATAATCAAAGGCTTTTTCGCGCTTTGCGCTTATGCAAGCGAGTCGCTTGCGCTCCAGTCGAAGAAAAAATTATGCAAAATCGTCGAGACTTTCTCAAACTTTTACTGGCGGGCGGAACTGCCGCCTTTGTTCTGCCGAGTTTTTCTTTCGGACAAAGCGCGGCGCAGACTTCTGCTGCGGCGTGGGCGACCGAATATCCAAAGATTCTGGCGCGAATCAAGCCGCCGAAATTTCCGAAACGTGATTTTTCAATTTTAAAATACGGCGCGAAAGCGGACGGAAAAACCGATTCGACCGCGGCTTTTCGCAAGGCGATTGAGGCTTGCAATAAAGCGGGCGGCGGGCGCGTCGTCGTTCCGGCGGGCGAATTTTTGACGGGGGCGATCCATTTGAAATCGAACGTCAATCTGCACGTTTCAAAAGATGCGACAATAAGATTTTCGACCGACCCGAAAGCGTATGAACCGCTCGTTTTCACGCGTTGGGAAGGAATGGAAATGATGGGTTATTCGGCGCTGATTTACGCTTTCGAGCAGACAAATATCGCCGTCACGGGCGAAGGAACGCTGGACGGGCAGGCGGCGAATGAAAACTGGTGGTTTTGGAAAGGAAATAAAACCGACGGTTGGAGCGAAGGAATGCCGAACCAGAAACCGGCGCGCGCGAAACTTTATGAAGTGATGGACAAAAACGTTCCGGTCAATGAACGGATTTTCGGCGAAGGCTCGTATCTGCGCCCGCAGTTTAT
This sequence comes from Pyrinomonadaceae bacterium, assembly GCA_022843305.1. Taxonomy (GTDB): domain Bacteria; phylum Acidobacteriota; class Blastocatellia; order Pyrinomonadales; family Pyrinomonadaceae; genus JAFDVJ01. Next base: position 15,291 of record JALHNX010000130.1, read on the forward strand.
CCAGCCGTATCGCTGTAAAAACGTGCTGATCGAAGGCGTTCGTATTCTGCGCTCGCCGATGTGGGAAGTTCACCCCGTTCTGTGCGAAAACGTAACGGTCAGAAAAGTCCGCGTTTCGACGCACGGACCGAACAACGACGGCTGCAATCCCGAGTCGTGCAAAGACGTTTTGATCGAAGATTGCTTTTTCGACACGGGCGACGACTGCATCGCCATCAAATCCGGCAGAAACGGCGACGGCAGACGGCTCAACGTTCCGTCGGAAAATATCATCATCCGCAACTGCATAATGCGCGAAGGACACGGCGGAATCACGGCGGGCAGCGAAATTTCCGGCGGAGTTCGCAATGTTTTCGCGGAAAACTGCCAACTCGATTCACCCAATCTCGATCACGCTCTGCGCGTTAAAAACAATGCTTCGCGCGGCGGCGTTCTGGAAAATTTCTATTTCCGAAACATCACGGTCGGGCAGGTCGCGCACGCCGTCATCACGATCGATTTTAATTACGAAGAAGGCGCGCAGGGCGGATTTACGCCCGTCGTGCGAAATTACGTCGTCGAAAATTTAACGAGCGGCAAAAGCGAATATGTGATGGACGCGCAAGGTTTGGCGAACGCGCCGATTTACGGGTTAAAAATTCTGAACAGCACTTTTAACAACGTGAAAAACGGAGCGATTGCCGAAAATTTGAAAGACGTTTCGCTCGAAAACGTCAAAATTAACGGCAAAGTTGTGAGCGACATCAGTGCCGTTAAAGTCGCGCCGAAGAAAAGGCGTTAGGTTTTGTTGACATTTGTTTTTGAAAATTGCCGCCGGATTTAGTTGGCGGATAGGTTTAGCGAATTGCTGACGAATTATGAACAGAAGAACATTTATCGAAGCGAGTACAACGGCGATGATCGGCGCGATTTTGGCGAATGCGGCGGGCGGCGCGGTTAATTTGAATGCTAAAAGACGGATCGTGATGGTCGGCACGGGCATTCGCGGTGTGCGGTTCTGGGGCGAAGCGCTGCTGAAAAATTTCGGCGATCTGGTCGAATTCGTCGGTCTGTGCGACATCAACGCGGGGCGCGTCGCTTACGCCAAAGAGCGAATGAAGGTCAGTTGCCCGACCTATACGGATTTTGAAAAAATGATGCGCGAAACAAAGCCCGAACTCGTTTTCGTGATGACGACCGATTCCGAGCATCACAAACAAATCGTGACCGCGCTGGAAATGGGCGCGGACGTAGTTACCGAAAAACCGATGACGACCGACGAGGTGAAATGCCGCGCAATTCTCGCGGCGGAAAAGAAAACCGGTCGCAAAGTCCACGTTTCGTTTAATTACCGCTACAATCCGCATTTGACGAAAATCAAGGAACTGCTTGCCGCCAACCGCATCGGGCGCGTGACATCGGTTGATCTGAACTGGTATCTGAATGTTTATCACGGCGCGAGTTATTTCCGCCGCTGGCACGGTTTGAAGGAAAAAGGCGGAACGCTTTTGGTTCATAAATCAAC
>JALHNX010000131.1 GCA_022843305.1 Pyrinomonadaceae bacterium
TTCGCGGGTCGTGCCGTTAATTTTGGCTTGAATATTTGAATCGTGTTTTTTATCGGTATTCATTTGCGGTTTACTCTCCGAAAGCTCAATTGATATAATGCAATGGATATGCCGCAGAGCGAAGGCGGATAAATATTGATCAATATTTATCCGCCTTCGCTCTGCGGCGTAAAATTCCGCATTAATATTGCGAATCTTTACGCGGTTTTTTTGAAACCTCAAAACAGTGTAAAGATAAATATGAAAAATTTTCAAAATCCGCTTGACAAAACTTAGAGTTAGAATTATTCTAACTCTAAGTTGGAACGAAATGAGCGTAACAATAGATATAAAAGATTTGGGATTGACGCGGCAGCGCGAGGTTGTTTTGCGGGTGATTCGTGATGAACAAGAGCATCTGACGGCGAGCGAGATTTTCGATAAAGCGAAACAGCTTCTTCCCGGTATTTCTTTTGCGACGGTTTACAATTCTCTGCGTTATCTGAAAGAAGCGGGACATATCGCGGAAATCAGTTTCGGCAGCGGCGCGAGCCGTTTTGATTCGAAACTAACGCGGCACGATCACGCGATCTGCACGAAATGCGGAAAATTGGTTGATATGGAAATCGAGCTTCCGGCGGAAGTTATCAGCTTTGCGGCGGAATTTTCGCACTTTAAACCCGAATCTATAGAACTTACGTTACGCGGGCTTTGTCCTGACTGCAATAAATAAATATATATACAATTTTTAAGGAGATAATTTTAATTATGTCAACAGCTACAAGTATAGCTATGGAAAAAAAGGCGGAAGTAACAATCGCCAAAGTCGGAAAACCGGCACCGGATTTCAATCTGCCTTCGACCAAGAATATGGAAACTTTGGCGGAAAACATCAGCCTTTCGGATTACGAAGGAAAATGGCTGATCCTGCTTTTCTACCCGCTCGATTTCACGTTCGTCTGCCCGACCGAATTAACGGCTTTTTCGGACAGGCTCGATGAGATTAACGGCATCGGCGCGGAAGTTCTCGGCGTTTCGACCGATTCGGTTCATTCGCACCGCGCGTGGATCAAAACTCCGCGCGATCAGAACGGCATCGAAGGTTTGGCGTATCCGCTAATTTCGGATGTCGGCGGAAAATTAGCGGCGAAATACAACATTCTGGTTGAAGAAGCGAACATCGCCCTGCGCGGTCTGTTTATCATCAACCCGGAAGGCGTTCTGCAATATTCGGTTGTTCACGATCTGAACATCGGACGTTCGGTTGACGAAACGCTGCGCGTTTTGCAAGGCTTGCAAACCGGCGGACTCTGCTCGGCTGACTGGACACCGGGACAGGAGAATTTGAAAGTCTAAGGATTGTCTCATTGAGTCATTGACTCATTTGTTCATTTTTGAATGATTCAATGACTCAATCAAAAAATGATTCAATACTTTTACGGAGTAAAATATTATGCCAATGAGAATCGGAGACACGATTCCGACATTTGAAGGCGCGACCGAATGGCTGAATAAACTTCAGGAAACAGCCGACGATTATGTCAAAGGCGCGCCGACACTCGTTTATTTTTGGGCGACGAGCTGCGGAATCTGCAAAGAAAATATGCCCAAACTGCATGAATTAAAGGCGAAATACAAGGATAGAGGTTTGCGCACGGTGGCGATTCATATGCCGCGTTACGAAGCCGATACCGATCTGGAAAAAGTCAAAGCAGATATTGCCGAACACTGCATTGACGACGTTTGCGCGGTAGATAATCAGCACAAATTAAAAACCGCGTTTTTGAACGAGCAAGGTTGGGTTCCGATTTATTACCTATTCGACGCGGACGGAAAATTAAAATCGCGCGCGGCGGGCGAATTCGGCATCGGCGTTTTGACCGGCGCGCTGGAAAAAATGTTTCCGATGCAGCAAAGCGCAACGGCTTAACGAAAAAATAAACCGCGAAACACGCGAAAAAATTTGTTAATTTTTTCGCGTGTTTCGCGGTTTAAAGTTCTTTCAGCGAAATTTTTTCACGCAGTTCGCAAAATTTTCCTTTATTTCCCAGTAAGACTCATCTCTTTCAATCAACTCACCTGCGACGAAAGTTTCGATAATTTGCGAAGCGTCAGCCGTGTAAATTATCGTCGAAGCCAGATTTTCAAGGCTCGTAGCTTCGAGCAGCGGCAATTCGGCATCAATCACGCAGGCATCGAAATCCGCGCCGGCGGCGAAAAATTCCGTTTCGTAATTGTGCATCGCTTTGCGTCCGGCGACGGTCGCTTTGTTAATTGCAAATAAACCGCCTTCCGCGCCGAAAGTGTTTCGTTTATGCGAGATCAAACGCTGCCCGTAATCGAGCAGACGCAGTTCTTCAAAAGGATTCAATCCGATATGGCTGTCCGTTCCGATGCTCCACGCGCCGCCGAAATCCTGATATTTTCGCAAAGGGAAAATGCCGTCGCCCAAGTTTCCTTCGGTGCTTGGACACAGCACGACATTTGCGCCTGATTTCGCTAATTTTTCGGTTTCCGTTTCGGTCAGATGCGTCGCGTGAACAAGGTGAAATCTTTCGCTCAGATCAATATTTTCGAAAAGCCATTCGACAGGACGTTTGCCGAGAAACGCGATGCAGTCTTCGACTTCCTTCAACTGTTCGGAAACGTGTATGTGAAACGGAACATTGTTTGGCAAATCACTGGCGGCGCGTAAAATGTCCTGCGCTTCAACGCCGCGCATCGAATGAATCCCGACGGCGATGTTGGCGTTTTCATATTTTTCGCAAACCTTTGCCGACGCTTCAAAAAGCCGCGCGTAATCTTCAAAACTTTTCGAGATAAATCTTCGCTGGCGTGCGTTCGGATCAATGCCGAAACCGCCTTTTTGGTAAAAGATCGGAATCAGCGTGATCTTTATTCCCGCTTCCGACGCGGCTTCGATCAAAGCCTCTCCCATTTCGGCTAAGTTATCGTAAGGCGCGCCCGATTTATCGTGATGAACGTAATGAAATTCGGCGACGTTCGAATAGCCGTGGCGCACGAGTTCCGAATAAAGCATCGCGGCAATCGCGCACATTTCATCGGGATTTAAGTTCAGCGCAAGCTGATACATCTTTTCGCGCCACGACCAGAAATCGTCGTCGCCCAAATGGTGTTCTGCCATTCCCGCCATCGCATATTGAAAAGCATGCGAATGCGCGTTTTGAAACGACGGCAGCGCGTAGCCTCTGAATGAAGCATTGGACGTTTCGCTTTGCGAAACAGAGACGATCTTGCCTTTTTCATCGAGCGAGACAATTGCATTTTCAATCCAGCCCGAATTTTGCAGTAATGCTTTGAAGCGATACGATTTCATCTTTTTAGTATATCCGAGCCTGATTTCTTTTTTAATCCGTTGATTAATGAAACGTCAAAAGTCGCTAAAAATCAGGCAAAAACAACAAATTTACAATAGATTGAAATTTATTTTCGTAAATCAAAAAAGTCTTCTAAATTTATGCAATAAAATTTAAATCAAGCGTTCTCTAGCTGTGTTTTTACACTAACTTATTTTGAAGAATTTTAATTTTATATGTTAAGAAAATCTCGTTTATATTTTTCCGCGATGCTTGCCTCGTTGGTTTTGGCTTCTTTGTTGATGACGGCGAACGTCAAAGCCTGTGACGAAGCGCCGCAAACTTTTCTTTCGCTTTATATGAACAGCGATCTGATCGTCATCGCCAGATATGACAGCGAAAGCGAGCCTCAGAAATCCAATGAGGACGAATACGGATACAGTCTGGATACCGAGCGAAAATTGGTCTTCACGAAAGTTTTCAAAGGGCAGCAAGAACTGAAATCAGTTTCTTTCCCCTATTCGCAATACGTTCCGAATCCGAATCAGAACAACTCTGAAATGGAAGAAGAGATGCACGAATACGAAGAGTATTTCAATCTTTCGAAAATCAAGATCGGCGGCGAATATCTGTTCTTTTTGACCAGAAACAAAGAGACCGGCGCATATTCCGTGACCGATTATGTGTCGGGCGTGAAAGAACTTGACAAAAATTTATCGTCCTACGAAAAAAGTCTGTCAGAACTTGAACAGATCGCGTCGGCAAAAGAAAATCAATACGGGCTTTTGACCGAATGGATCGTTAAAAGCATCGAAAACAAAGAAAGCCGCGAAGACGGTATCGCGGATTTAGCGGAAAGTTTTTACAGTCTGAACTATCAGGAAGAAGACGAGAAATTTAAAGGCAAAGGTCCGTTTGTGGTTAACGAAGAAGAAGGTTACGGAATTTATACGGTCGGCGTTGCCAAACGTCTCACCCCATCGCAAAAGGAAAGAATTTCCACGGTGCTTTATCCGATGCTTCAGGAAGCGTGGTTTGCGGCGAAACCGGAATACGTCACGCACGGAATTTCCGCAATTCTGGGCGGCTTCAACAAATCGCGGCTCGCGCTGTACACATACAGTTCGATGCAGAGCGTCGGCAAAAACGATTTCGAGCGAAGAAGAATTATCGGGGACTTTTTGACCGAAACCATCAATGATGAAGCGTTTTCAAATCTTCATTACAGCATTACGGAACTCGAAACCAAAATTGACGAAGCCAAAGCGGTCAACACGCCGCAGGGTAAAAAGCAGTTAAAAGACCTGACGACGCTCAGAGACGCGAAGCTCAAAGAATTTGATAAGCAGTTCAAATTATTACTCGGCAAAAATTTTGTCGCGGTCAAAAAATAAGCCTTCTAAAGAAGTTTGGTTTGTGAAAAATAAAAAACGGTTTCCGTGAAAATTCGGAAACCGTTTTTTATTTTTCAATCAAAAAGTCAATCAGCTTTTCAAAAACCGGACGCAAAACGCTTCGGACTTCGTTTGCGCGTTCTTCGTTGAAAGTCAGCTCGTCGTCGTTCATATAATTCGTTTTTGCCATTTCCAACTGTAATGTGTGAACTTTTCCTTCGGGCTTTCCAAAGTGCCGCGTAATGAAACCGCCCTTGAACGGCGAATTATGATTTACGCCGAATTTTCCGGCTTTCAAACCGTGCAGCGCGATTTCGATAATTTCTTTACCGGCAGATCTTTCGTCGTTGTTGCCGAGAATCAGATCGGGAAACGGTTCGTTTTGGATCGTCGGCACAAAGCGGCGGATCGAATGCGCGTCCCAGAGCAGAACCTGTCCGAACTCTGCAATTCTTTCAGCCAAAAGATTTTCGATTTTTTGATAATACGGCTTGTAATAATTTTCCGAACGGCGTTCGATTTCCGCGTCGCCGGGCAAAAACTTTTTATCAACGTAAATTTCGTTACCGAGAAAATCGGTTTTCGGAACTAATTCGGTAATGATTCTGCCGTCGTTATACAAAGGAACGCTTTCGGGCGTGCGGTTCAGGTCAATCACCCAACGACTGTATTTCGCGTGAATCATCGTGATTCCGAGCGACGGCGCGAAATTATAAAGTTCGTGAACGAACCAATCCGTATCGTCAGGCTGTTTCATTAATTCGTGGCGAAAATGCGTCTTTAATTCGTCGGGAAATTCCACGCCCGAATGCGGCGAGCTTAAAATCACGGGAACACGTTCACCCGCCGGTTCGATTAAAAAATAAGGATTATCCATTGATTTTCATTAATCGCAGCTGCAATCACAGCAACATCCGTCGCCGCAGCATCCGTCACATCCGCAGCCATCGCAGCCCTCCTCACAGCAGCAGCAGCAACAGTCGCAATCGCAGCCATCGCACGAATTACACCATTCGCTCTTCTTCTTGATTTTTTCGCTGGTCGGTTCCTCGGGAAAATTCTGCAAAAATATGGCTTTCGGATAAGCCATTACCGTGCCGAAAACAGTGCCGAGTGCCATCAGATTAAAGCTCAAATCGAAGCATTCGCGTGCCGATTTCGCTTCACGCGTCTGCGCGGGCGCAATTAATGCAAATGCGAAAATAAACAGAAAAACGAGCGGCATCTGCCAACCATAATTTCGCGCCAACGCGCGCGCTTTTCCCGACGCGTTTTGCCATCTTTGCGAGAAAGTCGGCTTCGGTTTCGCGGCGCAGACGCTTTTCGTTTTTAAAACCGGCAGATTGGTTTTGAGCTTTCCGTTCAGATTGTTTGAAAGCCTTGAAACGAAAAGCGTTTTTTGATTTTCGGCAATCGGAAGTTCGTTGATCTTTTCGACAATTTCGTTTTCGATTCCGCGCAGAATCGCCGTAATTTTGCGTTTCGATTCGGGCGTTAATTTCTCTTCTTTCAAATCAAACGCGACGCGGAAAGCGTTAAATTTTTTGCCGCGAAAATCCTTTTCGTAATCTTCAAACGCGTCGAGCAGGTAAATCAATTTTCCGAAGGCGAAACCGAGTTCAAACGCGGGATTTTCGAGTTCTCGTTTGCCGATTTGGTTGACACCTTCGCGGAAAAAAACGGCGGTCGTCTGCGCGGTCGGAAAAGCCAGTTTATCTAAAGATTTTTCTTCCGCTTCACGCCGGTTTTGCGAGTCCAAAACGGCTTTAATTTCATCAAGCGGAAAATTCCATTCCTTTAAAATTTTTTCCGCCGTTTTGAATTCCTTTGAAAAAGCGTTTTGCGCCAATTTGTAGCGGCGTTTTCCTTCGTCCGCCGCGTGGTCGGCGAGCTTGAATTCGGTCAGTATAACGTTCGCGGTCGCGGCAAATTGCAGCGCAGCGGGCATTTCCGATCTCGGCAGGTTCAGACAGTTAAAAGATTGATAGGATTTTTGCCAATCCGCGACATTTTCTCCGCGAACCGCCGATAAAATTTCCGCTAAGAAAACCGTGTCGTGATTGAGCAAAAGCCGCGATTTTTGCCCGTAAAGCGAGCCGATTGTTTTACAGGTTCCGCAATAATTGAGCCGCCTAAAATGCTTTTCCTCATCGGACATCCCGCATTTTTTTGCACGCATTAAACCGAACATATCTTTCCAAATACTCCGAAAATATTTTTATTTTAACAAACTGTCCGCCGCCGCTTCGCCCGTTTCGATCGCGCCTTCCATGAAACCCTGCCAATCGGCGAGATGTTCGCCGGCGAACAAAACCTTCAAATGCGGTTTTTGCAAAATCGGGCGAATCCCGAACCATTGCCCGGGACGATAAAGCGCGTATGCGCCCTGCGTATATTTGTCGCGCTGCCACGCGTAAGTGGCGATGCCCTTCGCCAATTTCGGCGCGTCCGCGTTGAAATCCGTCAGATCATTCGTGATCTTCCGCATTCTTCTTTCATCGCTTTGCGAAGCCAGCACGTCCGCTTTTTCACCGATCGCGTAAGCCGTCAAAATTCCTTCTTTGCCCGCCTGATTCTGCGTGCTGTGAAAATAAAAATGCGAAGTAACGTCCGACACCATCGAGAAATTTTCGTCCTTCCAAAAACGGTCTTCATACAAAACGCTGTTTTTGATGATTCGCGAATAGATCAGTTTTTGCGCGGCTTCAGCCTGCGCGGTCGGCAGTGGCGGATTGAATTTAATCCGGTTCAAGCTCGCGATCGGCGCGGTGCAGATGCAGGCATCGGCGCGAAAACTTTCGGTTCCGGTTTTGACGGTGACGATTCCCGCGCGTTGATTTATTTCCGTCACAAGCACGTTCAATTTGATATTTTCTTTGCCGATGCGTTTTGAAAATTCTTCAGTTAAACGCGAATTTCCGCCCGTCATTTTGTAGTCCATTTCGTTTTTCGGGCTCGATTCCGCGTATTCCGCCAATGCGCCGAAAGCGGAAACGTGGCGGATCGATTCGCCGAAATCGGTGCTGTCCATCAAATCCCGAAGAATCAGATCGTCCGGCGTGTAACCGATTTTTTCGAGATACGTCCACCAGTCGAGCTTGTCAATTTTGGCTTGCTGGAGTGCCGTCAGCTTTTCGTAACCCGCCTTGATTTTATCGAAAGCCGTCTTTGCCTGTGCGGAAAATCCCCATTCTGCGGGGCGCGAAACCTTGCCGTTCTGCAAAAGATAATCGTCGAACTGATGCTTTTGCAAAGGGATTTTGAAATCATTGCAGAGTGCTTTGATCCGCTCGTGGCTTTCGCCGACCCATTCCGCGCCGAGTTCGCAAACGAGATTCGGATTTTGCGGCAGCGAATGCGAAAAAACGCGCCCGCCGATCCTGTCCCGGGCTTCGAGAATCGTTACCGTCCAGCCCGCGTTTTTCAACTTGAACGCGGCTGACAATCCCGCCAAACCCGCGCCGATAATAACGCAGGATTTTTTGCGTTTCTGCGCGAAAAGATTAGTTGGCACGAGCGCGACTCCGACAGGGCCGATGCCCAAAATTTTCAAAAAATCACGGCGGTTCGTTTTATTTTTCATATATTTTCGATTTATTGTTCGGATAAAAAACGTTAAGTGGAAAACTGCTGAAATAACTGATATTTGAGAATTAACAATTGAAAATTAATTCTTTATCTATCAATTATCAACTTTCAATTATCCATTATTTCAGTGAGTTTTAAAAACCGAGATAATCCCAGAGACCTTTGAAGATCGTTCCCAAAATTAACAGGCTGACGATGATCGAGCCGATCAGAATACCGATCAAGATCAAAATTACGGCGAAAACGAAAATATAATCGCCGGTCGTGCCGACGTTTTTTCCGGTCGCGCGTTCGCGGATCAGATCCATATTTTTCTGGTTCGATTTCCAGAAAAAATCGAACGCGTCGCCGATCAAAGGAACTGAGCCGACCAGATAATCCAAACCGATATTGAACGCCATCCGCAAAAGCGTGATTTTCGGCACGCCGTAGCGCACGCCCGCAATCAGAATATAAAACGACATTAGGGAAGTGATCGTATCGCCGACGTTCGGAATCAGACCGATCAGCGAATCAAGCCCGAATTTCCAGCCCGTGCCGGGAACGCGAAAAAGCCCGTCGAGATAGGTCGAAAGCGTTTCCAGACCTTCTTCGATCTCGACCTCGCTGTATTTTCGCTTCTGCATTCCGGGAATGTTTCGTTTCTGAATTTCTTCTTGTGCTTCCATAAATTTAATAACCCGCATTAAATTGTTTTAGTTTCCATTCATTTCCATCGCGCCCAAAGTAAAACGAAACAGCTTCCAAATGCCCGTCGATATAATCGCGGCGCGAAACCCAAGACATCAAAGAAATTTGATTTTCAGAATCTTCTCTGCTTCCGATTCGCCAATTTTCAACTTGATACTTCTTTTCACTTTCCCAAATACGATTTTTGTTTACTTCGTTTAAGTATGGAAGAATCGCACCTCGATTGCCGTTTTTTAATTCCCGAAGAACATTTTCCGCCAGAATTTCGGGCTGTTTGTCACGAAAAGGATTCATCAGACAGTGATCGCGCGGTCTGATCGAATCGTCGAGCGAAGTACATAAAAGAGCTGAACGCGAATTTCGCTGAAGATAAAGTGTCAGCAAGGTCGCGGCAAAAAATACAAATATAAACAAAGAAATTGCGATAAAATAGCGTTTCATAATTTCCCTTTTAATTTCCCGATCGCCTTCAAAATCTCGTCGCGGTTTTTCGCGCTCTTTATCCATTTCGGCAGTTTGCTCAAAAATGAACTGCGCCCTTTTACGGTGCGCTCGCGCAGTTTTGCCGAAACATAACTTTCGAGCATTTCAAGATGATTTCGATTATATGCCCAAAGCGTTTCACCGCAGCACGAAATTTCGAGCCATAAAGGAAGCCGGAAATACCAGTCAACGCTCGCGTCGATCGCAATTTGACTGCCTTTCCAAAAATCGCGGTGCAAACAATTTAAACAAACAAGCCGACGCGGCGCGAAAAATTGATTGCGAAACTTGTCCATTTTGCGCTTTGATAATTTCTCGAATTCGGATTCATCTATCAAAACCTTTGCGAGCTTTCCGCATTTTGGACAAACAACCAGAAACTCATCGTAAAATTCGTAAATTCTCGTGCCGGTGTCGAGAAATCTTTCGCTTCCTTCCTTAAAATTCATTTTTGTTTTCAAGGATAATAAGTAATCGTTCGATACGATGTCCATAAAATTTTGGCGACGGTTTTGCCTTTGAGGGTCTTATTTTCAATGGTTTTTTGCAAAATCCAATTTCCCTGTGAATCAAATTCGTAGGTGTAAAATGTTTTATTTTTCGGCTTGCCTTTGTCGTCCAGATAATATTCTTCGATCACATTACCGTCTTTGTCCAAAACGTTAAAAAAATGCGTCCAACGCGAACCGTCTCTGCCATAGCGCGATTCTTCGCGGACATTATCTTTGTAGTTATAAACGATTCGCGTCCAAAGCTGTCCGTTGTTTCCAAAATCTTGTTTTTCGATAAGCTGACCTTGATCGTTGTATTTATACGAAAATCTGCTTGAATAACGTGTATCTCGCGGCAGATTTTCATCACTCTCCATTGTGGCAAATAGACCTTCTCGTGGCGGACGTTGGTCGTCGTCAAACTCGACAGAGTTTGAATTATCAACCCGATTCCCGTCAATATATCCCCAAACCGTGACGTTCGACGGATAACCGTTATCATAAGAAATTTCCCTCACGAGATTTCCGGCTTCGTTGTAATACTCTTCAGAAAATCGTTCGCGCTTGCCTTTCGGATAATTCTGATTGTCCTCGATAACGCTTTTTACCTTGCCCTTCAAATTGTTATCCTGCGCGTCGGTTTTGGGCTTTGGCACAACAGGTTCTTGCGGTAAAGGCTTTGGCTCGGCTTCTTCGAGTTTGGCGGCAATGAGTAATTTGGAGTCCAAAAGAGCAAATGAATCTAAAATTTGAAAAACCTGAGAATCGTCAATCTTTTTTTGATTGAAAATCAGTCCGATAAAGTAAAATCGCTGGTTGACGATAAAAAAACGGACAAGCATTTTTGTATTTTGCGCCGAGTTTATGGCTTGTATTTCCGCTCCTTGATTGCCGTTAAAGAGGTATTTTTTCTCGATGAAGGGCAGATTCTTATCCTGTAGTTCTTTCAGAAAATTTTTCTTATGTGTTTCGAGATAAGAAGTCTTTTCAATTTGCGTTAGCGATTTTTTACCGTTATCAAGTTTGTAATAATCAATGTGACAGTTATATTCCTGCGGATTTTCCCAAAAATAAGACTTTCCGTGTCCGCTAAGTTTTCCGTCGTTAAACCTTAGCTCTTTTGAAGAGGTAAAGATTTTTGGTAAATTTATCTTAAAACCGCCGCCGGACTTAAAGAAATCGCTGTCGCTTTGACCGGCAACGGTCAAACAAGTTAAAAAAAGGAAGAAAAAAAAGAAGATTTTTCGTGAAAAGTTTTTCATATAGTTCAAGAGTTTTGCTTACTTGCGTTTGCTGATCATTTTCGGAGTAGTTTTTACATTCTCAACGATTTTCACGCTCAAAATCCGATCGCCGCGCACGATAGCATCTACGATTTTCATCTCCGATTCGTTCACGCGTCCGAAAACCGTGTAGCCGCCGTCCAAATGCGGCTGCGGGCTGTGCGTAACGAACCATTGCGAGCCGCCCGTGTCTTTGCCCGAAAGCGCCATGCCGACCGCGCCGCGTTCGTATTCGAGCATATTTATTTCACAGCGGATTTCCCAACCCGGACCGCCGTTGCCGTCGCCGCGCGGGTCGCCGTCCTGCATCACGAAATTCGGCACGACGCGGTGAACCGATAAGCCGTTGAAATAATTGGCGCGGGCGAGTTTGATGAAATTATCAACCGTTAAAGGCGCGTCTTCGGGCATTAAATCAATCGTGAACGTGCCTTTTTCGGTCGTGAAAACGGCTTTCACATTTCCGTTTTTGCGCGAAACGGCGCGCAGGTAATCGGCATTCGTGTTTAAAATCACGCCGAGTTTCGAGCCGCTAATGTAAGGCGAAAGCCGATCTCTATTTTTAGTAAATGCGCCTTCAACTGCGACATTAGCTAACTTTGGATCTTTTTGCATTTCTTTCAGAAACTCCAACGCTTTTTTACGAACAAGATAGTTTTTTGAATCCAAAGCATTCCAAATAGTCGGAGTAGATTCTCTTTTATCAAGTTTGAAAAGCGCGTCCATAATCGCGAGCGTCGCGTCATTGTAAGTTTTATCGTTTAAAATCGAGTAATTAAAGGCTTTTTTCAAGACTTCGAGGTTTTCTTTCGAGATCGGCTGGTCGCCCAAAACTTCGGCAATCGTAGCGCGGATGAAAACGTCTTTTTCGTCTTCGAGAATCGGGCGAAAAATTCCTGAAGTGTTGGTGGATTTGAAGGCGGCAAAAGCGCGTATCAAATCGGGAACCGCAAAATTTGCGTCAGCGTTTGGTTTCGATTTCGGATTCGCCGTCAGCCAATTGTTGATTAGCTGAATGAGCAAAACCCGCGTCCGCGATTTGATTGCGTCAGTTTCTTTGTTCGCTTCGAGATTGGCAATTTCGCCCAAACCTTGAAATGCTGAGGAACTTGTCCGCCAATCGCCGCCGAAAATGCTTTCGGCATCTGACGAAATCGAATCAACATAAATTTTCGGCGCGATTCGTGCGAGCGCGATTTCGGTTTCGGGCGATGAAAACTTGTCGGCTTGCCGCAGATCATCTAAAAAACCGACCGCTTTTTTGTCATCCGAATTCGGCAAAAGTCTGCTCAAAACGGTCGCGATTTCAAGCAGTTCATTTTTCTCCGAAGGGTTTTTGAACTTCGATTTTTTGTGTTCCGCCAGCAGAATTTCGCCGCGTTTGATCAAGTTTTCGGCGGAATTTTTGTCCTTCAAACTTCCGACGGCGCGAATTGCCGAAACGCGCACCCGCGAATCTGCGTCCGAAAGCGCGGCTTTCATCAACAAATCGAGCGAATCTTTATCTTCCGCCGCGCCGAGCGCACGCGCCGCATTTGCCCGCGCAACCGCGTTTGAATCGTTTGCCAACATTTTGCGAAGCGCGTCGTTCGCATTTTTCGCGCGAAGTCTGGTCAAAGTGTTGCCGGCATCAATGCGGATTCGTGCGTCCGAATTGGTCAAAAACTTTGCGGTCATCAAATCGCCTTCGGCGGGACGCGCCCGCAAAACTGCCGTCAGACCAAATAAAATTACGTCGCGGCTTTTCGCTGCGGCGCGTCCATTTTCAAATTCAAGGGTTTCCAAAATCGCTTTGCCCAACTCCTTCGATTTGTCGTCTTTGGCGTTTGCCGCCGCGATTTTTCCCGCCGCTTCAACGGCGCGGGCGCGAACTGCGTCGGCATTTTTCGTGTCGTTCAAAATATTCAAAATCGCTTCCGCCGCTTTGATTGATTCGATTTCGCCGAGCGCAAATGCCGCCATTGTGCGGACTTCCGCATCTTTGTCATTTTCCAAAAGCGCGGCGAGCGCGGGAATTGCCGCGTCGTTGCCGATGCGTCCGGCGGCAAGCGCGGAACGCACGCGGATTTTCGGATTCGCGTTTTTCATCAAATTTTCGAGCGTTTTATCAAAACGTCGTTCGTCTTCGGCTTTGACGATTTGCACCAAAATATTGGTTTGAATCTGTGCGGAAATATTGAGCGAAAAACTCATTAAAGTTAAAAAGAAAGCGATTATAAATTTTTTCATTGTTGACCTTTTTTTGGGAGAGCCGTTTGAAAGAATTTTAGCGGTTTTTGTGAAATCAGTATAGTGAGCGGTAGCGAACGCCTTTATTTACCGAAAATTTTCGATAATGGAGCGGACTCGCTACCGCTCGCTTTACTGATTGACTTGCTAAAATGAAGTTTCGGTTTATAATCGAAATTTCTAAAATCATTCAGGGATAAACAGATGTTAAAAAAAATACTCGTAATTTCGCTCGCTCTCAATTTACTCGTTTTGCCGAATGTTGTTTTCGGGCAGACGAAACAGAAAATCTCTTTGCTTTTATTTAACGGCAAAGTTTTTACGGCTGATACGCTGGGTTCAACGGCGGAAGCCGTCGCGGTTGACGGCGAAAAAATCGTTGCTGTCGGGAAAACAAGCGACTTAAAAGCCAAATATCAAGCCGTCAAGGAAATTGATTTGGGCGGAAAACTCGTCACGCCCGGATTTAATGACGCACACGTTCATTTTTTGCGCGGTGCGGTCGCGCTTTTGAACGTGAATTTAACGGACGCGAAAACGCTCGCCGAAGCAAAAGCGCGGGTTGCGGCAAAAGTCAAAGAAGTAAAACCGGGCGAATGGATTGTCGGGCGCGGCTGGGACCATACGCTCTGGGGCGGAAAATTTCCGTCGCGGACAGATTTGGACGCGGTTGCGCCCGCTAATCCCGTTTTCCTCGTGCGCGTTGACGGTCACGTCGGTTGGGCAAATTCAAAGGCTCTGGAACTTGCGAAAATTGATAAAAACACAAAATCGCCCGAAGGCGGCGAGATTGAACGCGATGCATCGGGCGAAGCCACGGGAATTTTGAAAGAAACTTCGCAAGGTTTGGTTTCCGCGCTGATCGCGCAGCCGTCGCCCGAACAGATGAATAAAGGGATGGAACTCGCGCTTAAAATGGCGCGGGAATATGGAATCACTTCGGTGCAGGACAATTCGGGCTACGAAACGACGAAACTTTACCGCGAATTTTTAAAGGCTGATAAACTGACCGTCAGAGTTTCCGAATGGCAGAATTTTGAAGATTCGGTTGCAGAATTAAAACGCCAACGCGACGAATTTGCTTCGTTCAAAGACAATCCGTCGCGTTTGAAGCTTGGCGCGGTGAAAGGTTATGTTGACGGAACTTTAGGCTCGAAAACCGCCGCGATGCTCGCGCCTTTTTCCGACGACGCAAACAACAGCGGCATTCCGCGCCGTTCGGCTGAAGAATTAACGAAAATGATCGTCGAACGCGATAAAGAAGGTTTTCAGATTACGCTTCACGCAATCGGCGACAAGGCGAATCGGATGGCTTTGGATGGATTTAAGGAAGCTAAAAGTAAGAACTCTATTGAGTTTGTGACTTCTGGTTCAGAAAATATGCGGAGTGATGGTGTTAAGATGCGACTTAATTTTCCAAGACACCGTATCGAACACGCGCAGGTCGTCAATCCGTCGGATTTCAAGCGTTTTGCCGAACTCGGAATTATCGCTTCGATGCAGCCTTCGCACGCGATTTCGGATAAGCGTTGGGCTGAAAGCAGACTTGGTGAATACCGCGTTCTCGGTGCTTACGCTTGGCACTTTATGCAAAGTTACGGTGTTCACGTTCCGTTCGGAACAGACTTCCCCGTTGAATCAATCAATCCGTATCAGACGCTCTACGCCGCCGTTTCGCGGCAGGACACGGACGGCGATCCGCAAGGCGGTTGGCAGCCGCAGGAAAAACTCTCGATGGCGGCGGCGATTCGCTGTCATACTTATGAATCTGCCTACGCCGAATTTGCCGAAAAGGAAAAAGGCACGATTGCCGTCGGAATGTTCGCCGATCTGGTCGTTCATTCCAGAGATTTGCTGACGATTGAGCCGAAGGAAATTTTAACGACCGAGCCGATTTACACGATTTTCAACGGTCGCGTCGTTTATCAAAAGTAGAACAAACTTAAGTTTGTTCGACCACTGCGGGCAAATAAAAGGCATCGCAGTTGTGAAAAATTGCAACAAACTAAACGATTCTTTCCCCGCAACACCCGTGAAGGAAAGGAAAGTAAGGAAATGAAACTTCTAAGACACATATTATTTACGGCAATCGTGGTCATCGGCTTTTCGCTGACGGCTTCGGCACAGCAACAGCCCGAAGAGCAAAGAAAGAAACCGAAAAAGGAAAACGCCGAAATTAAGCCGGAAGAAAACAAGAAGCCGAAAAATAACGAAAACAAAAATAACGAAAACCGCAACAATGAAAACAAAAGCAAAAAGCCGCAAACTTATTTTTTATTGAGCGAAAACCAAATCATAATCACCTCAATTTAGCTTGTTATAATTTGCTCCTCAAACAGAAAAGACCGTTCCGAAAATGAACGGTCTTTTTTATCTTTAAAATGCTTTTGACGCTAGACAAAACAAGGCGAAAAACTCCACAATTTCTTAGCAATAAGTTTTAATTTCAAAAATAGGAATTGATATGAACTTTGGTTTTGTCATTGATAACCGCAAGTGTATCGGCTGTCATGCCTGCACGGTCGCGTGTAAATCGGAACATCAGGTTCCGGTCGGCGTTAATCGAACGTGGGTTAAATACATCGAAAAAGGCGAATTTCCCGACACGCGCCGCCTTTTCAGCGTGATGCGCTGTAATCATTGCGCCGACGCGCCGTGTGTCGAGATTTGTCCCGTGACCGCGCTTTACACGCGCGCGGACGGCATCGTTGATTTCGACAATCGCCGTTGTATCGGCTGCAAAGCCTGCACGCAAGCCTGTCCGTATGACGCGCTTTTTATGGAGCCTGAAACGCACACCGCGTCGAAATGCAACTACTGCACGCATCGCGTTGACATCGGTTTAGAGCCTGCCTGCGTCGTCGTCTGTCCCGAACACGCGATTATTTCGGGCGATATGGACAATCCCGAAACCGAAATTTCACAGCTTTTAGCGCGTGAAGCAGTTTCCGTCCGAAAGCCCGAAAAAGGCACGAACCCGAAACTTTTCTACATTGACGGCGACAAAGTTTCGCTCAATCCGACCGAAGCGAACACCGAAACCGATTATATGTGGTCGAGTCAGGCAACAGGTGTCGGGCATTTTGCGAAATACGCCGAAGACCGCATCGCCAAATCGCCGCTCAAGGAAGAAGTCAAAAAACAAAATTTCGTCCAGATCGAACCGCGCAAAAAAGCCCGCCGGGTTTATGACGCGCCGAACAAAGGTGTTCTCTGGGG
>JALHNX010000132.1 GCA_022843305.1 Pyrinomonadaceae bacterium
TTAGCTTTTCAAAGTGATAACAAAAAATTTCGCGCCGGTCGGGTCTTGAATCTGCGACATTCTCCCGACATTCGGAACATCGCACGGTTCGCCGACTATTTTTCCGCCGAGTTCGACCGCCCGCTTTGCCGCCGCGTCCGTATCGTCAACCGCGATGTAAATATTCGAATGCGGTTTCGGCATTTCGCCGCCGTACCATTCGGGTTTCATTTCCAATAATCCGCCGAATTGATGTTCCGCGTCCGTGCCGAATTCGAGATACTGCATTTCCGCGCCGGTCGCGCTGCTTTTTTTGAACTGCCAGCCGAAAACTTCCGCGTAAAAGGTTTTACACGCTTCGAGATTGTCGGTCGCAATCTCCGTCCAACAAAATTCGCCGTTTTTCGGCATTGTCAATGTTTGTTCCGCTGCTGTATTTTCTGCCATATTATTGCTCTCCTTATTAGATTTAAATAAAAAAAAGGGAAACGAACAAAAGATTTTCGGTAAAAGATTTTCGACCGCTAATCTTTTGCCCGTTTTCCGCGGGTGTGGGATTGTTTTTCAAAAAATTAAAATTGTGTAAGGTGAGGATTGAGTTGTGAGTGAGGTATTTATAGCTTTATGGAGAAAGCAGACGGTGTTTCACAACTCAACCAACTGAAAAGAATCCGCGCCGAAATTATTCAGCGCGGATTCTTAAAGTCAACTAGCCCGTCGCATCGGATAATTCGTTTCGGCTGATTGATTTTTCTGCAAATCCTGCAAATGCTGGATCAGTGCCGAAGCCGCTTTGCGCGAGAGTTCGTCGGTTTTGCAACTCATCACCGTGTTGCATTCTTCATCCGGGTCAACGCCGATTTCGCGGGCGATGGCGCGAATCATTCCGAGTTGTTTCGCCGTCACCAGATCCGAAAGCGAACGCGCAATCGGGTTTGACGGATAACCGCCATTGTCAGTCGGCGGCTGAACTGCGCCGTCGCGTTCGATCACTTCCGATTCGCGTTTGTAAAGGTCGCGGGCAATTCCGAATTTGACCGCCGCTCGTTTGAGCGCATCGTGTTCGGCTTTTTTGATTCCGAGTTCGGATTCAGCCGTGCCGGTTCCGATGCCTTCGCGTGTTACGCCGTCAATCGTGATGGCGACCGTGACCGTGAAAATATCTCCGATCTGACGAATATCTTTGACCGCGTGCGACCAGTTCGGCGCATTTTCGTCGAGAATATCGGCAACCGTGTGCCATTCGACATAATCAACATAATGCGTGTTGCCGTTGCGGTCGCGCCAGCCTTCGCGCTGTTTAACCAGATTCGGGTCAACATTTTTACGAAGTTCCTTTAGCGTTGACGTAAAATTCAAAACATTGTTCGGCGCGTCCGTTTCCGCTTCTTCCGCCGTTACAAAACCATTTCTTAAAGTTTCCTGTGTCATTTTATTTTCTCCTTTTATGTTCGCAAGCTGTTGAACTTCGGCTTCGACTGCTTCGGATTGTCCTTTTTCCGAAACATCTGCCAAAACTTCAATAGTCTTCTGTTCGCCATCCGTGGACATTTCGGATTTCGGATTTCGGATTTCGGATTTATTTTTCAATCCCAAATCTTCATTCCGCAATCCCAAATCGGATGACTCAGTTGCGCGTTTGTCTTCCGAAACACTTTCCGTAAAGGTTGTAACCTGCACCGTTTGTTTCGTGGCGGGTTCGGTATTTTTTGCGACCAGAGCGTATTTAACCGCTAAGATATGTTCGCAACGAAATGCCGAATCCGTGACAGCCGCTTCTTCAAACTCCAAACAATTACAACGGATTTTACCCGCCGCATCGCGCCAAACTTCGTAAGAAGTCTGTTTGCCGCGCAAACTCGGCGTTGAAACGCGGAATTTATCATTCTCACGATTGACCAAACCCATCGCCGCAATTGATTTGGCGCGTTTGTCACGTTTCTCCGTTAAATTTTTTTCGACTACTATTGCTGTCATTTCTTTCTCCTTAAAAATGAATCGGTTTTTAATAAAACCTCAATAAAAACCGATTCAAATTACTATGATTACTATCCGATAAAACACCTTCGTTTCATCTGTGAAACATTGTATCAAACTAATTTATTTGTTGCAAGCGTGAAACGGAGTGTTGCATGTAAATTTTTCTTGTGCTATGTTTGAAACAGAGTTAAGAGAAATGCAACAAAAGCATTTAAAACTTTATAAAAGTGGAGAAAGAATATGGCATACAAAAATGATAGTTTTATTAACACTATTGAGTTGGGTAGGGCAATCAAACGTCGCCGCGAAGAATTAAGTTTGAGTTTGCGTGATGTTGCCGACGTGACGCAGGTTTCGGCTTCGACATTATCGCGGATCGAAAACGGCACGGGCAAACCCGACGCGGATAATATTGCGCGTCTGACAAGTTGGCTCGATATGCCGGTTGACCGCGTGATGAAGAAAAACGGGAATGAAGCGACGATTGAACCTGTTATATATTATCCGCACGAAGCCACGCCGGAAATTGTCGAAGCGCATCTTCGTGCCGATAAAAACCTGACACCGGAAACCGCCAAAGCACTCTCGGAACTTTTCCGCGTTGCTTATTCGCAGTTCAAAAATCCGGGCAAATAATTTTTTTGGCAATTGCTTGTATTTTAAGCGTCAGTTTTTTGCAGAAGTTTTTCAGTTCAAAAATATATGAAAACATTAACGCAAATCGGACGAATCGAGCGCGCTTCAACCGCAGACAGAGGTTTTGCAATTGACACGACTTTTGTTCTTTTCTTTCTGGCAGTCGAGTTCGGACAAATGCTCGGCAATTTCGCTTTTGACACGGTGTTTTTTGCGATCACGCTTCTGATGCTTCTCGTCCTTCCGTATTTTCTGCCGTCGGAAGATAAACCAAAATTCGGAAATTGGGTTTTGGGAAGAACAATAATCGCGGCGTTCGCGGTTTCGGTCGGCGTAATGTTCAAACAATCCCTGAGCGTGCTGCCTGAAATGTTCAAATTTCTGCCGATGACGCTTTTAATCGTGACGGCGATGCTTTCGTGCTACATTCAATTTTACGGTCTTTTAAAACTTCGTTTGGCAAAATAGGCAAAAGGCGAAACGAACAAAAAAAATCCGCGCTTGTTTCGGGAAAAACAGGCGCGGATTTTTTTTGTTTGATTTTATGTTATAACATTTGTTATATTTTGATTATGACGAGCAAATTAAAAATTACAACCATCGGAAATTCAACGGGTATAATTTTGCCGAAAGAGATGTTGGAAAAACTTCGCGTTTCAAAAGGCGACACCCTTTTTGCAATTGAAACTTCAAAAGGAATTGAATTGACACCGTTTAATCCCGAAGTTGCCGAACAAATGAAACTTGCCGAGCAAGTAATGCGCGAAGACCGCGACGCTCTGCGAAAGCTCGCCGAATAAATATGACCGAAATCAGATGGCTTTTGGAAGAAACGATCTATGCCATTCACAAACGCCAAATTGCCGAACACGGCGGAAGCGACGGTGTGCGTGATGAAGGTTTGCTTTTATCGGCATTGGCGCGTCCGCAAAATCTTTTGGCATACAGCGAAGAAACACCCGATATTTCCGCTCTTGCCGCGTCTTTAGCTTACGGAATCGCCAAAAATCATCCGTTCATTGACGGAAACAAACGCACGGCTTTGGTCGTTGCGCGAACATTTTTACTTTTGAACGGATTTAATATCGAAGCAACTCAGGAAGAAAAATATTTAACTTTTCTAAAACTGGCTGAAGGAAATTTAAGTGAGGAAGAATTAGCCGATTGGATTCGGCAAAATTTAATTCAAAATTAATAAAAGGCTGCAAACGGGCAGCCTTTTATTTTGCGGGTTAAGTTGGAATTTTAAGCTAAAGCAATCGCCATTTCTTCTTTGGCTAAGATTTCGTAAATCGCATTAACCTGCGTGTAAAGTTCGGAATACTGTTCCAATGTCAAAGCCTGTGCGCCGTCGCAGAGAGCTTCTTCGGGACACGGGTGAACTTCGATAATTAAACCGTCCGCGCCGACCGCAACACCTGCGCGGGCGAGCGGATTGACCATATAATTTCTGCCTGTGCCGTGCGACGGGTCAACAATAATCGGCAAGTGCGTCAGTTTTTGAACTGCCGGAACGACCGATAAATCCATCGTGTTGCGGGCGTGTGTGCCGAAAGTTCGGATGCCGCGTTCGCATAAAATCACATCGTAATTTCCCTCAGCCATAATATATTCGGCGGCGAGCAGAAATTCGTCGAGCGTTGCCGACAAACCGCGTTTCAAAAGAACGGGTTTGCGCGTTTGTCCGACGTATTTCAAAAGCGAAAAGTTCTGCATATTGCGCGCGCCGATCTGGATGCAGTCGCCGTATTTTTCGACCAGATCAACGCCGCGCTCGTCCATCGCTTCGGTGACGATGTTCAAACCGAATTGGTTGCGGACTTCGGCTAAAATCTTTAAACCGTCTTCACCTTTGCCCTGAAAAGCGTAAGGCGAAGTGCGCGGTTTGAAAGCGCCGCCGCGAAAGAATTTCGCGCCGCTTTTGGCGACCGCTTCGGCGGCTGAAAAGACCTGTTCGACGGTTTCGACCGCGCAAGGTCCGGCGATAATCGCCAATTCGTTGCCGCCGATAGTTGCGTTTCCGACTTTGATGACCGATTTTTCAGGGCGCAAATCCTTGGAAATAAGTTTGTATTGCTTGGTCACGCGGATTGCGTCGGCAACACCCGGCAGATTTTCAAAATGCGTCGGGTCAATCGCGCCCGGATTTCCGGTTACGCCGATTGCCGTTCGCGCCGCGCCGGGCATCGTGTGCGGGCGATAGCCTAATTTTTCGATAATTTCTTCGACGCGGCGAATATCAGATTCGGTCGCGTCGGACTTCATAACGATTAACATAAAATTCTCAAAAATATCTTTGCAAAATGCCGAACGTTTTAGCAATTTGCCAATAAAATCCAATTAAAAAGAACAAATTTTCAAACTAAAATGAATTAATGCAAATGGCTTGCCAATGTTCAGAGTCCACGCTTTAGCGTGTTTTTTCCTACGCTTTGCTGGCGAAAACGGCAAATTGAAGTTTGTACTCTAAACCGTTTACATTCTTTCGGGAACTTCGATTCCCATCGTTTGCAAACCGGCGGTCAAAGCGCGGCGCGTTAAATCGGCAATGACAATTAAAACGGCGCGTTTGACGGCGTTTTCTTCCGAGATGATTTTGTGGTTGTGATAAAACAAATTAAAGGCTTTTGCCAGATTAAAATTGTATTTCGCCAAAATCGCCGGTTCCGTGGTCAAGGCGGCTTGCAAAATTGTTTCTTCCAGACGAAAAGCCAAAGCGACCATTGACCAAATATCGTTGCCGATCCCGGAATCGAAAATTTCGGCAACATCGTTCGGATTATCGGAAACTGTTTTAATCGCCGTTGCCAAGCCGTTTTCTTCGAGCTTGCGGAAAATCGAATTTGTCCGAACAGCCGTGTATTGACAGTAAACGCCGGTTTCTCCGTCAAACGACAGGGCTTCCTTGAAATCGAAAACAACAACCGTATTTTTCGTGAATTTCAAAAGAAAATAACGCAATGCACCGACCGCGATCTGATGGGCGATAAGGTTTTTTTCATCATCGGAAATTTCTTTGTGCCGCGCTTCGACTTCGTTAAAAGCATTTGCTTCAAGGCGGTCAATTAAATCGTCGGCTTTCACGCCCAAACCTTTGCGACCGGACATTTCGATGAACAGACGTTTTTTATCTTCATCAGAAAGCTGAAAGCCTAATTCTTCCGCCGCCGCCGGACTCAGAGCGACCATTTCATAATTTAAATGAACGCTCGCCGCTTCGCCTTTTTCGGGAAAAATCGTCGCCACGCCTTTTTTGACGACTTCCTGCGGGTAGGATTGGCGCGTATCGATCACGTTGTAAACCGTTTCGCTGCCGCCGAATTCGGGAATATATCCGGCTTCGCTTTTTTCGGCGGTCGTGATCCAGACCTGTTTTCCGTCCGCGTAAGTTTGAAAAAGTTTGTAATTAAAATCCAAACCCAAAAGACCGAGCTTCCACATTTGATAGGCGATGTCTTTGCCCGTGTAAGTTACCGTTCCGTTCGAGCGGACGAGAATTTTATCGGCTTCGTGTTCTTCGTTTGCGGTGTGGGAATCGAACGGCATTACCCAGCAGCCCGCGTTTTTGCCTTCGGTTTCAAGATGAATGACGCCGCGCTCTTTCATCAGCTCGAACGCTTTTTGCCAGAAATGAAGGTGCAGAATCTCAGATTCGCGCGGCAGCAGATCATAGCGAATGTCGAAACGTTCCATCGTTCGCAAAATACATTCGACGTTGCGCGTGGCGACAAAATCGGCAAGCTCGTAAATTTCGCCTTCACCTTTTTCGAGTTCGTGCAAAACTTCGGCGCGAAGTTTTTTATTTTCCTCATTTTTAGCGTAAAATTTGCCGACTTCGGTGTATAAATCCCAACAGTAATAATCAAAAGGAACTTCGAGATTTTCGACTAATTCCTTGATTTGCGCGAGATTCAATTTTCGCAGATGAACAAATCCGACGACGACATCGGCGACCTGCACGCCCGTGTTATCAATGTAATTCTGAATTTCGACGCGTTTGCCGTTCGCCTTTAAGATCCGCACGAAAGTATCGCCGATCACGGAATTTCTGACATGTCCGATATGCGCGGCTTTGTTCGGGTTGACCGATGTGTGTTCGACGCAGACTTTGGGCGAATTTTCGTCCGAGGTTTTGAAAAAATCTTTGTCGGCGTTTTCGGTTAAAAATTTGGTGCGATTGTAGAAAACATTGAGATAACCCGCGCCCGCAACTTCGACTTTGCCGACAAAATCGAAACTTTCGAGCGCGGATTTCAGAGTTTCGGCAATGTTTCGCGGATTTTGTTTAAGGCGTTTGGCGAGTTCAAACGCAATCGGAAACGCCAGATCGCCGAGTTCGGTTTTCGGCGGAACTTCGGTTGTTACTTGTTCGAGTTCGACGTTGAATTTTTCGAGCGCGGTTTGCCGGACTTTCTCGCGCAGGGTTTGCTGTAGATCTAAAATGCTCATAAGACAAAAAGGAAAGTATATCGAATTAAAAGAAAAGAATAAAACCGGGTTTTTGACCTGTTCGGGTTTGGCGTTTAGACTTTATTTGAAAGATGCTGATTTCGGACGAACTTAAAGAAAAATTTGAGGCGGCAAAACGGGTGTGCGTTTTGACCGGCGCGGGAATTTCCGCCGAATCGGGTGTGCCGACATTTCGAGGCGGCGGCAACGTGGCGGTCTGGAAGGGAATGCCGTTCGACCAGATTTCTTCCGTAAGGATGGTGCGCGAAAATCTGGCGGAAGTTTGGGAATGGTTCGATTACCGGCGCGGGTTTTTAAAGGATTGCCAGCCGAACGCGGCGCATTTCGCGCTTGCCGAATGGCAGAATAAATTCGACGATTTTACGCTCGTTACGCAGAATATTGACGGACTTCACGCGGCGGCGGGTTCGCGCGACGTGATCGAACTGCACGGTAATATTAATCGCGCTTACTGCACGTGTTGCGAAAGACGCTTCGATATTCGCGGCGCGATTCCGCACACGCCCGAAAACTGCGACGAATGTTTTGCGCCGCTTCGCCCGGACGTTGTTTTATTCGGCGAAATGCTGCCAATCGGCGCATTCGAAAAAGCTGAAAAAAAAGCTCGCAGCTGTGATTTGTTTTTTATTGTCGGCACGTCCGCGCTCGTCTATCCGGCGGCAGGACTCGCCGAACTCGCCAAATATTCCGGTGCTAGTCTTGTCGAGGTCAATCCTGAAGAAACGCCGATGAGCGGATTTTGCGACGAAACGATTCGCGGCAAGGCAGGCGAGGTTTTACCATTATTTTGAGTTTAATTGTGAAATGACCGGCGAAAACGAGGAAATTTGGGTGGCGAGAGAATGCAGGCTGGAAAACGGCTTGCCCGTCTTTACTCGTTTTTGCAGGGATTTGCCCGTCGAAAGTAAACTGAAAAAATTAAATATTCTGATCGTCGTTTCGTGGCAATATGAATCCGAAGACGAAACGGGACTCCCGAGCGATGAAGTTCTCGATCAAATGGAAGAATTTGAGAATGTGATGGACGAATCGCTGGTTGATAAAGGCACT
Source organism: Pyrinomonadaceae bacterium (assembly GCA_022843305.1). Lineage (GTDB taxonomy): Bacteria > Acidobacteriota > Blastocatellia > Pyrinomonadales > Pyrinomonadaceae > JAFDVJ01. The sequence goes on from JALHNX010000132.1 coordinate 8,116, forward strand.
GCGCGTTTGATGACGGTATTTACCGGCGAGGGTTTGCGGGAATGGCAGTTTTATACGGACGACGCGGAGATTTTTATGCGTAAATTCAACGAAGCGTTAAAAGGTAAGCGTGTTTTACCGCTCGAAATCGAAGCGCTTGAGGACGAAAATTGGGACGCTTACAAGGATTTTACGGAAATCGGCAAAGACGAATAAAAATGAAAACTCTTTATTTCGATTGTTTTGCGGGCGCGAGCGGGAATATGATTCTCGGCGCGCTGGTCGCGCTCGGCGTTGATGAAAAAGAATTGGTCGAGCAAATAAAATTGCTTGATATTGCCGATTTCGAGATCGAATTTCGGGCGATGGACAAATCCGGCATTTCGGCAATTCACGCCGAGGTCAAAGTGCCGCACGAACACGCGCACCGGCATCTTCATCACATCGAAAAAATCATTAACGATTCGCGGCTTGATGAAAAAATTAAGAGTCGCGCCATCGAAATTTTTACGCGTCTGGCGGAAGCCGAAGCGAAAATTCACGGGATTGACGTAAAAAAAGTTCATTTTCACGAAGTCGGCGCGATGGACGCGATCATTGATGTCGTCGGCGCGTGTATCGGTTTCGAGATTCTGGGAATCGAAAAATTCGTCTGCTCGAAAATCCACGTCGGCTCGGGCTTCGCGAAAATGGCGCACGGGAAATTTCCGGTTCCGCCGCCGGCGGTCGCCGAGCTTTTACAAAACGCTCCCGTTTATTCGACCGAGATCGAAGGCGAATTAATTACGCCGACCGGAGCGGCGATAATTTCGACGGTTTGCGACGAATTCGGACAAATTCCCGAAATGATCGTCGAACAAACAGCTTACGGCGCGGGAACGCGCGAATATAAGGATTTTCCGAACGCTTTGCGGCTGATTTTAGGAAAAGTCGAAAGTCGAGAGTCGAGAGTCGAGAGTTTCATACTAGACACAGACTCACGACTGCTTCAAATTGAAACCAACCTCGATGATGTTTCGCCCGAAATTTTGGGTTTTGTGATGGAAAAAGCATTTGATGCGGGAGCGATGGATTGCTGGTTTACGCCGATTCAGATGAAGAAAAACCGTCCGGCAACGTTGGTTTCGATTCTTTGTCAAAAAAACGACAAAGACAAATTTATTTCTCTTCTGATACGCGAAACGCCGACGCTCGGCGTGCGGGTTCGGGAAATCGAACGAGTCTGTCTGGAAAGAGAAGTTTCGAAGGTCGAAACAAAATTCGGCGATGTTCCCGTCAAAATTGGGCGTTTCGGTGGTGAAATTGTTAATATTAAACCTGAATTTGAAACTTTGAAGGAAATCGCCAAGCGCGAAAATCTGCCGCTGCGCGATGTTGAAGCCGAGATTCGGAAAAGTATAAGCCGATTTTAGATTTTAGATTTTGGATTTTGGATTTGCTCACGCATCAACAATCGCGACGGTTTTTCAAAATAAATTTTCACTAAAGAATTGATTTGAAAGCAAATGTATAAGTTTATCGAAAAAATCAATCCAAAATCCAAAATCCAAAATCTAAAATTTATTGAGGTTATATTCATTGGATAATAAAAAAATTGATTTAGAAAAAATAGCAAAAGGTGTGCGTTTGATTTTGGAAGGCATCGGCGAAGACCCGGATCGCGAAGGACTGCAGAAAACGCCCGAGCGCGTGGCGGATTTTTACGCCGAACTGACGGAAGGAATGTGGGAAGACGCAAAATCGCATATTGTTCCGCTGCCGGGCGACACGCACGACGAAATGGTGATCGTCAAAGACATTTCCATCGCTTCGGTGTGTGAACATCACCTTGCGCCGTTCGTCGGAAAATGCCATATCGCTTACATTCCGAAGGAAGGAAGAATCGTCGGTTTGTCGAAACTGGCGCGGATTGCCGAAATTTTCGCGCGCCGTTTGCAGGTTCAGGAACGACTGACGCAGGAGATCGCAAATACGCTTTTTGACGAACTTCAGCCGCTCGGCGTGATGGTCGTGATCGAAGCCGAACATACCTGTATGACATTGCGCGGCGTGAAAAAACCGGGCGCGAAAACCATCACGTCGAGCGTTCTCGGCGGTTTTCGCAAAGACGCGCGGACGCGGGCGGAAGCGATGAGCTTGATCAAAGGTTAATAAAATTATGGGTGAGGAACTTGTCACCGTGGCGACCAGTTATAATATTGTCGAAGCCGAATTTTTGCGAAATCATCTCGAAGACGAGGGTTTTGAAGTTTATCTGGCGGACGAAAATATTGTCGGTTCGTATAATCTGCTCGCCAATGCGGTCGGCGGAATAAAGATTAGAGTTCCGTCGCGCGAGGCGCAGGACGCGATGCGGTTTGTGGACGATCTGCGCAACGCCGAGATCGTCGAGGAAGATTTAGAGGAAATTGATTCGGGTTACGGCGTTTGCGAAAAATGCGAAAGCCGCGATATTTCGCCGTATCGTGAGGGCTTCGGACTCAAAGGAGTTTTATTGTTTCTCGGCATTCCGCTGATGAAACCGCGCCGCAAATTGATCTGCAACGATTGCGGGTTTGAAAGATTTGAAAAATAATTTTTGGAGAGAAAATATGATTGGCAAAAACATTTTTAGATCGTTTATCGCTCTGTGTCTGCTGTGTTCCTTTACGTTCGCGCAAAATAGCGGCTTTACGAATCTGTTTAGCGAAGCACAGCTGAAAAACTATGTGAAATTTCTGTCCGACGACGGTTTTGAAGGTCGTGCGCCGGGAAGCCGCGGCGGCGAACTCGCGGCGAAATACATCGCCATGGAACTCGAGCGCATCGGCGTTAAACCCGGCAATAACGGCTCGTATTTTCAGCCCGTTTCGCTCGTTGCCGTCAAAGCGAATCCCGATACGAAACTGCGAATTTCGGGTGGAAACGCTCCGGCTGAATACAATTTCGGCAGCGAATTCGTCGCAACCACCGGCGCGCAGACCGATAATGTCGCATTGGACGCGGAACTCGTTTTCGTCGGTTACGGCGTTGACGCGCCCGAGCAGAAATGGAACGACTTCAAGGGAAACGCGGACGATTATCGCGGAAAAATTCTCGTGATGATGGTCAACGATCCGCCCGCGACTGCCGCCGAACCGAATCTTTTCGGCGGAAAAGCTCTGACCTATTACGGACGCTGGACTTACAAATACGAAGAAGCGGCAAGACGCGGCGCAGCGGGCGTGATCCTGATTCACACGACCGAATCGGCAGGTTACGGCTGGAACGTCGTCGAAACCTCGAACGGTGGTTGGCGGTTTGAAGTCGCCCGCACGGCGACCGATAAAACGCCTTTTTTGAACGTTAAATCGTGGATGACGAACGACGCGGCACAGAAAATTTTCGCCCAAGCCGGTCAAAATCTCGACGATCTGCGCGAAAAAGCAAAGACCAGAAATTTTCAGCCCGTCAAGCTCGGCGTTCGTGCGCAGCTCGATCTGAAAAGCGAACTCAAGCGTTTGGATTCAAACAATGTCGTCGGCATTCTGGAAGGCAGCGACGCGAATTTGAAAAACGAATATGTGCTTTACACATCGCATTGGGATCATCTCGGCGTCGGCAAACCGAACGCGAAAGGCGACACGATCTATAACGGCGCGCTGGATAACGCATCGGGCATCGCGCAGGTTCTGGCGCTGGCGGAGGCTTTTACCAAACTGCCGAAAGCCGAACAGCCGAAACGCTCGCAGGTATTTCTTTTCACGACCGCCGAGGAGCAAGGGCTTTTAGGCGCGGAATGGTATGCGCGAAATCCGGTTTATTCGCTCGAAAAAACCGCCGCGAACATCAACATCGACGGCGGAAACTTTCTCGGATTGACAAGAAATTACGGCGCGTTGGGCGCGGAACGCTCGAATTTATGGGATGTTGTGCAGAATGTTCTGAAATCGCGCAATCTGACGTATCTGCCCGACCGTCTGCCCGAACAGGGATTCTTTTTCCGTTCGGACCATTTTCCGTTCGCGAAAGAAGGCGTGCCGGCTTTGAGCATTCAAAACGGCGATGATTATGTCGGGAAACCGAGAGATTTTGCCCAGAAATTTTTCGAGGAATACAACCGCACGAATTATCACCAGCCCTCGGATGAATTCAGCGAAGACTGGCGTTTTGACGGAATGGTTCAGTCGCTGGATGTAACGATGGCGATCGCGCTCGAAGTTTCAAAGATGCCGAAATTGCCGCGTTATAACGAAACCGACGAGTTTGCCAAAGCACAGCCGAACCGCAAATAACTTAAATTTCATCGAATAATCCCGCGAATTGCCCGAATAACACGAATTTAATTCATCTTAATTCGTGTTATTCGGGCAATTCGTGGCAAAATTATTGTTTTACTTTTTTATGAAAACTTTCTATATCACAACGCCGATCTATTACGCGAACAGTTTGCCGCATCTCGGACATCTTTACACGACGCTCGTCGCCGACGCGATCGTCCGGCATAAGCGGCAGCGCGGTTTCGACACGTTTTTTCTGACCGGAACGGACGAACACGGCATCAACATCCAACGCGCCGCCGAAACGAATAATCGCACACCAAAGGAACAGGTTGATTATATTTCGGGCGAATTAAAGCGGATGTTTCACGATTTTCGGCTCGACACGGAAAATGGCGGTTACGATATTTTCATGCGGACGACCGCGCCGTTTCATTATGAAGGCGTAACAAATCTCTGGCGCGAAATCTGCAAAAACAAAACGCCGAAAGGGAATTCGACGATTTATAAAGGCTTTTACGAAGGCTGGTTTTGCGCGCCGTGCGCGGCTTTTAAGTTGGAAGACGAATACAAAATCATTGAAGGTTCGGACATTCCGCTTTGTCTGATTCACGAACGCCCGCTCGACAAGGTTTCCGAGGAAAGTTATTTTTTCCGCCTTTCGGATTACGACGAAACGCTTTTGAAAATCATCGAAGAAAATCCGAATAAAATTCGTCCCGAAGCGCGAAAGAATGAAGTTGTTTCGTTTATCAAACAAGGCTTGCAGGATTTATCAATCTCGCGTGAGAAAAAGTCTGTGAGTTGGGGAATTCCCGTTCCCGACGATCCGAATCACGTGATGTATGTTTGGCTCGACGCGCTTTCAAACTACATTACGGCAATCGGTTACGGCAATTCCGAAAAAACGGGTTTTGATAAATACTGGCAAAACGTGACGCATCTGGTCGGCAAAGATATTTTGCGTTTTCACACGATTTATTGGTGGTCGTTTCTGCTCGCGGCGGGTTTGGAAGTTCCCGAAACGGTTTACGCGCACGGAATGTGGCTCGACGCGGAAGGCAGAAAGATGGGCAAAACGCTCGGCAATGTGATCGAAATAGACGTTTTGCAAGCGCATTTTCAAACGGACGCGATTCGTTATTTTGTCTTGCGCGAAATGGTTTTCGGGCAGGACGGAAAATTCGGTTACGAAAATCTGATCGAACGCGCTAACGCCGATTTAGCGAGCGGTTTGGGAAATCTTTCATCGCGGACTTTGACGATGATTACAAAATACCGCGACAGCGCAATTCCGGGCGGAAAAATTAGTGAGCCGAATTATCTGAACGCGAAACGGCACGGAATCAACGCGGACGAACAAGAATTGGTTTCGGTTCTCGCGCACGCGCGCGACGAATTTATTCGCCGTTTCGATAACTTCGAGTTTAGTCACGCGCTCGAAACGCTTTGGAACGTCATCAAACGGATTGACACAATGATTTCTGACGCGAAGCCGTGGGTTTTGGCGAAGGACGAAGAAAACGCCCAGATTCTCAACGCGGTTTTGTATCGTTCGGCGGAAACTCTTCGCTGGCTGAGCGTTTTGCTTTATCCGGTGATGCCCGAAGCGTCGGCGCAGATCTACGCGCAGCTCGGTTTGAGCGACGATATTTCAAAAATAAATCCCGAAAATTTAACTTACGGAGAATTACGGGCGGGAACGAAGATCGGCGCGAGCGTCGCTGTTTTCCCGCGAATTGATAAAAATAAGGTTATGAGTGAAATTCAACAAGGACAACCAATGGATAATACCCTTTCGCCGGTTGGCGAAGACAAAAAATCGTCCGAAAAGACGGCAGCGAACAACGAACAACCGGCAGCGAACGAAGAAAACTTCATCACGATTGATGATTTTCTTAAAGTCGAACTGCGCGTCGGCGAAATCAAAATTGCCGAACGAATCCCGAAAGCCGACAAACTTCTGCGCTTTGAAATTGATTTGGGCGAAGAAAAGCCGCGCCAAATCTTAGCCGGTCTGGCGGAATACTACGAACCCGAAACATTAATCGGTCGCAAAGTCGTCGTCGTTGCCAATCTGAAACCGCGAATGATGCGCGGACTCGAATCGCAGGGAATGATCTGCGCGGCTTCGCTTGAAGACGGCACAGGCGAAAACCCCGCGCTCGCAACATTTATCGAAAACGTGGACATCGGCGCGAGATTAAAGTAATTAAAACTATAAACGGTTGATTGCAAAAGTCTATGCAATTTGAATGGGACGAAGAAAAAGCCGGAAAGAATCTTAAAAAACACGGTGTGAGTTTTGAAGAAGCACGAACTGTTTTCGGCGATTCTTTAGCCAGAATATTTGATGATGATGAACATTCGTTTGATGAAAGGCGGAACGGAGTTGTCGGACATTCGATTAATAATCGGCTTTTGATTGTCAGTTTTACTGAAAGTGAAAATGATATAATCAGAATTATTGTGCAAGAGAAATAACGCCAAAAGAAAGGAGGAAATACGAAAATGCAGATGGATGAAAATGATGAGCTATTGCCGGAATACGATTTGGACTTTTCAAAATCGAAACCGAATCGTTTTGCCGAAAAATATAATCGAACGAAGGTCACGGTTGTCCTCGATTCAGATGTGGCGGAAGATTTTCCGAGTTCCGAAGCAGTCAACGAAGCCTTACGGTTTTTGTCGAGAATTACGAAGCAGCACAAGGGCGAATTAACTCACAAATGAATTTTATTGACTCACATTGTCACATTGACGGCGAAGCGTTTGACGCAGACCGCGATGAGGTCGTTGAAAATGCGAAGAAAGCGGGCGTTTTGGCGATGCTGGTCGTCGGGACGGGTAATCCGCATAACGGAGAAGTTGCAAAAGCGGTTGAAACTGCCCGTAAGTATGAAAATGTTTTCGCGTCGGTCGGCGTTCATCCGCACGACGCGAAACTTTATGACGATGCGGCGGAAGAAACGCTTGTCAAGCTCGTCAAATCGAGCAAAAAAGTCATCGCCTGGGGCGAAATCGGACTTGATTTTTATTACGACCACAGCCCGCGCGACGTTCAGCGCGACGTTTTCAGAAGGCAGATCAGAAAAGCGAAAGAGCTGGATTTGCCGATAATTATTCACAGCCGCGACGCGGATGATGAAACGGTCGAAATCCTGACGGAAGAATGTTCATATCCGAATTTCAAAGGAATTATGCACTGCTTCGGCGGCACGGCGAAGATGGCGGAAAGCCTGTTGGACATCGGTTTTATGATAAGTTTCGCGGGCAACATAACATTTAAGAAAGCCGAAAACCTGCGCGATGCGGCGCGAGTCGTGCCGTTGGAAAAACTTTTGATCGAAACCGATTGCCCGTTCTTAACGCCGATTCCGTTTCGCGGAAAGCGCAACGAACCGCAATTTGTCGTTGAAACGGCGAAGTTTTTAGCGGATTTCTACGGCATCAAGGTTGAAAAGTTGGCGAACCGGACGACTCACAACTTTTTAGATTTTTTCAAAATCAGGTTTGCCACAGAGAACACTGAGTTCACGGAGAAATGAAATTCCTACTCTGTGAACTCAGTGTTCTCTGTGGCAAAATAAAATTATGGCAAAAGAAAATTCATTTGATATTGTATCGAAAACCGATTACGCGGAAGTAACGAACGCGCTTAATCAGACGACGAAGGAAGTTTCCCAAAGATTCGACTTTAAAGGAAGTAAAGCGACGGTCGAGCTGGCGGATAAAGACCTTATTTTATCGGCGGAAGACGAAACCCGTTTGCGGAATATGAACGACATTCTGCAAGGCAAACTGATTAAACGCGGAATTTCGCTGAAGGCTTTGGATTACCAGAAAATCGAACCGGCGGCGGGCGGAACGGTGCGCCAGACGGTCAAAATTCAGCAGGGAATTCCGATTGACAAGGCAAAGGAAGTCGTCAAATTCATCAAAGACGCGAAGTTAAAAGTGCAGGCTTCGATTCAAGGCGAATCCGTCCGCGTGTCGGGCAAAGACCGCGACACTTTGCAGGACGTAATTGCCAAGTTAAAGGCAAAAGACTTCGGGATTGATATGACATTCGATAATTATCGAAGCAATTAAACAGCGAAAGCAAATAAACCGCGAAAAACGCGAAAAAACGCTAAAATAAATACTTTAATTCAAGTGGGTTTTTTCAAATTATCGTTAACGGTTTATCAAATATTATTAAATTTTTCGCGTTTTTTCGCGTCTTTCGCGGTTTATTAAAAGGTTATGGCTGAGTTGATTTATAAAGATGAAAGCTACGCGATAATCGGTGCGTGCTTTGAGGTTTATAAAGATAAAGGCTGTGGGTTTGT
>JALHNX010000133.1 GCA_022843305.1 Pyrinomonadaceae bacterium
GGGCGATAGGCTCTGGTCGGCGCGAGAAAATTGAGCTGGTCTTCCTGCGTGGGCGCACCGGCAATCAATGAAGCGTCAATAAACTCCGAACCGAAACTGTAAACCGTCATATTCAAAATGTTATTGAATTCGACTTGCGGACGAAGCCGGAATCTTTCGCCGAATTTGAATTCACGGCTGACGTTCAAATCGAAAATATACTGACGCGGACCTTTACCGGAGTTGCGCGGCAGATTTCCGCCGCGACCGATCGGCGCAAGCGAAAGACCATTGATGACCGTCGTGTTTATCGGATCGGTAAATCTTCTCCAGGTGATGGCGTTTAAATCGCCGCTGTAATTTGGACGGTCGGTATTTACGTCATCGAGGTTTCGGTCATCGGCATCGTTGCCGCCGTTTGAAAGGTTGAAAGGTGCGCTCGACCCGAAGCGGAAGATGGGCGAAAAGCGCAGTTTACCGAACCATTTCGGCGTATCGAACAATCCTGAAACGCTGATTCGATGTCGGCGGTCAAGTAAACTTCGTGAGCGTTCCAATGCAAAATTACCCTGCGTTTGCGCGGACGAAGTGTTGACGATACCATCATCTTCCAAATACGAAAGCGTGTAAACGACACGCATTGACGTGCCGAATCCGTAGCCGAGTTTGCTGTAACGACGGCGCAGTTCCAAAACCAAACCGCGATACCAACTGTTTCCGAGCGAGCCGACCTGTTCGGTCTGTCCGAATCCGGGTTGCGGGCGCAGAGTATTGGCGATGACCAAAGCTCTGCCGTAAGGAGTTGCCGCCGCGGTCGAAGTATTTTGAGAATCGAGGTTGTAAAATGTTACGCCGGAAACCGTTCGGCTGTCGGGCGCATTGATTCCGGCAAACTCGAATCGGGTGTTTCCGGTCGTGATTCCGTTCGCCAGGTAATCGGCGAGATCGGAAAATCCGGCAGGAATAATCGGCGCGTTGGTGTTTCGTTCGCGCCACAAACGAAGCGTCCGGTTATATGTAAAGTTCGCTTCAAAAACAATCCTTTTAGCGATCTCTCTTTCAAACCCGAGATTTAACTGATAACTTTCGGGAATTTTAATGGTCGGGTCGAGACTGCGGAAAAACGAATTATTGTTCAAGCCAGCGGCAATATACTGCTGCACAAGCGGACTGTCGGAAGTTAAAACGGTCGGAAAGGTATCGCTCAAGGCACGCAGATACACGTCGCGCGCGGCGCCTGTCGTACTGACACGGTTCGTGTCGAAAATGATCTCATTCTGTCCGCGTTGAAAATCATCAATCGTGCGAAGCAGCGCACGGTTATAAAATTTACCCGCACCGAAACGGATGACACCTTTTCTGTCCTTAAATGGCGACCAGGCAACCGCAAAACGCGGACTCCAGTTATTTGTATCGTCAATAATCGTTTCACGTTCATAACGCACGCCCAGGTTCAACGTGAAATTCGAAAATAATCTGATGTCATCCTGAGCAAAAACGCCGAAATAAGTGTTTTTCTGAATGGAATCGGTAAAAAAGTTGTGACGATAACGCGTCACGCAATTTCGCGGAAACGTGTTTACTCCTCCTCTGATTCGCGGATTGGTCGGGGAGTTTGGTAATGTCGGATTGGTTAAACATTGCGGAACCGTGGTTGTCGTCAGCGGGTCGGCAAAATTATAAGTTCCGCTGGCATCTGACAAATCTATATAAGTCGAGTCAATCCGCTGTACATCGAAGCCGAATCTGAGCGAATGCTTGCCGGCAACGTAATTGACGGTATCCTGAAATTGCCAGCGTTTTTCGCTTCTGTCCTGCGAACCTAAAGTTGATGAACCGGCGGTCAAAGTTGTATTAAAAGTTAAACCCGGTTCACGGAAACTGATCAAAACGACGGGGTTCGTGAATTGTCCGTCGGCTACAAGTTGCGGTTTGAGAGTCGAATACTGAAAGCGAAACTGGTTTACCACTTTAGAACTGATGATCCAGTTGTCGGTCAGATTTATGGCTTGTGTCGTGCTTCTTCTTCCAATCAAAGCTTCCGCCAATCTGTTTCCGCCGTTAAATTGACGCTTATCGGAAGTTTTACCGAATTGATAATTGACCGTCAGCAAATTTTTGTCGGTAAAATTATGGTCGATTCGTCCGGTGAATGTTTGACGAATGCGCGGCGTGTCGGTTCCCTGGACAAATCTGCCGAGCGGTGAGCCGAAATCTATGATAGTTTCATTAACATTCGGCGCCGGTAAAGGGAATCGGGAATTTTGCGCCAGCGGAATGTAGGTGTCCGTAATCGTCGTATCGTAAATGTTGTCATACTCATACGCGGCAAAGAAAAATGTTTTGTTCTTGAAGTAACTGAAGGGAATCGGTCCGCCGAGCGTTGCTCCGGGAACATTTTGCTGAAACGGATAACGCGGAATTCCCCGGCGATTATTGCTCCAACTGTTTGCGTTAAGACTTTCGTCTTCGAAAAAGTAAAAAAGTCTGCCGCGAAGTTTTCTTGCCCCGGCTCGGGTGCGAATGTTGACGCGTCCGCCGGAAGCTCGTCCGTACTCGGCTGAAAACTGGTTGTTGATCACCTGAACTTCCTGAATAGATTCGATCGAAGGCTGAAAGCGGAATCTTGCGACACGGTCATCGTTATTGTCAAAACCGTCAATCGTGATGTTATTGGAATATGCCGCGCCGCCGGAAAGCGCAAAAACGCCGACTTCTTCGGGAGAATTGCGCGGCGCTGTTTCACTGCGGTCGCCTTTATCCTGCGAAAGGTCGCGGGTCGAAAGCGGTTCTTCGGTTACGCCGCCGAGCGTGAAAACCAGATCAAGCGCATCACGCGAAACATTAGGAAGCTCTTCGATTTCCCGTTCCGTGACCGTTCCGCCGACGACCGTCCGCGTCGTATCAACAACCGGCGCGTCATCGCCTTCGAGCGTGATGATTTGTTCGGCGGTTACGCCGGCGGGCGCAAGGTTGAAATCGAGCTGCACGTTTTGTCCGGCGATGGTTGTCAGATTTGTTTTTTCCTGAACGGCGAAGCCCTGCATCGAAGCCTTGATGCTGTAAATTCCGGGTTGAAGTTCGATAATCCGGTAGCGTCCTTCGTCGTTTGCCACGACACTGCGCTCAACGCCGGTCGTGAGCAAAGTTGCCGTCACGCTTGCGCCGGCAACCGGCGCGTTGTTTGAATCAACGACTCTGCCGCTGATCGTTACATCGTCCAAATCTTGTGCGAATGTTTTAACGTTAAGGATAATTAAACTCAAAAATACAAAAACGAAAACAGGCGAAAGCCTTCTAAAAATACTCTTCATCTTCATTCTCTCCATCCGGTATGGGTAAGTTGTTTATATTTTAATATCACATTTACCGTTATGAAATGCTTTCAAACAAATGAGTTAAATCATTTGTCCGAAATATAATGTGGATATTATTTCGGTATAAATGTGAACGGAGTATTTTGGCTTAAAACGGCAAGATTGTAAAGCGAATTTCGGCTGGAAAACGTTTAAAAATATCTGAATTATTCGTCGTCGTTTCTAACCCGTTTGATCGAAACATTTAACCGCGAGATGGGAATTAAGGCTTCGGACTCGGCAAATTTCTCGACCGGCGGTGCTAAATCGCCCATATGTTCGCGCAGATATTCGAAGAATCTTTCAAATTCGTGCTGCATCGCATCCATTTTTTCGCGCATATTGAGGATGATTTCAACGCCTGCGAGATTAACGCCGAGTTCGCGCGTTAAAGACAAAATTACTTCCAGCCGTTCGATGTCCGAATCGGTGTAAAGGCGCGTATTGCCGACCGAACGCGACGGTTTGAGCAAGCCTTCGCGCTCATAAAGCCGCAGCGTCTGCGGATGAATTTCAAAAATTTCCGCGACCGCGCTGATTGTGTAAGTTTTCGTCTTTTTTCTCATTTCTCATTTCTCATTTCTCATTTACCATTTACCATTTACCATTTACCAGCAAGAGCCTTTGATAAATGATAAATGGTAAATGGTAAATGTTATTCCAATCCCATAGCTTTTCGCGGATTTTCGGGATTCGCTTTTTCAAACTGCCGCAAGACTTCTTTTGTTTCTTCCGAGATAACGCGCGGCAATTTTATCTGCACTTCGATAAACTGGTCGCCGCGTAAGTTAGGATTTCGCAATGACGGAAATCCGCGTTCGCGCAGACGAAATTTCTGTCCCGATTCCGTCCCGGCGGGAATTTTCAGTTGCGCTCTGCCTTCGACGGTCGGAACTTCGATCTTCGTCCCGAGCGCGGCTTCCGGCACGGTTATCGGAATCGTCATATAGATATTTTCGCCTTTGCGCGTAAAATAACGGTGCTTGCCGACATTCGTGATAATAAACAGATCGCCGGGTTCCGCGCCCAACCTGCCGCCGTGTCCTTTTTTCGGAATCCGCACCCGCGAGCCGGTATCAACGCCCGCCGGAATGCGGATTTTGACCTGTTCGTTTTTCGGTGTCACGCCTTTGCCGCTGCACTGCGAACATGGCTGACGGCGGCGACCCGTGCCTTCGCAGTCCGAACAGGTTTGCGAAAACTGTAATCTGCCGCCTGTTTTCATCACCTGCCCCGTGCCTTTGCAGGTCGGGCAGACGACGACCGGACCGCCCGTATCGCCCGCGCCCTGACAGCGCGAACATTGCTCGCTTCGATTAACGGTGATGTTCGTTGTCAATCCGCTGAACGATTCTTCAAAACTGAGGGCGAGCGGAATTTCGATGTCGCGTCCTTTTTTCGGCAAAGGTTTCGGCGGTTCGGGTTCGCGTTTCGCTCCGCCGCTGCCGCCGAAAAGGTCTGAAAAAATATCGCGGAAACTCGACGAACTGCTGCCCGAGCCGCCAGGCTCAAAGTTGAAGCCCGAAAAATCGAAGCCGCCCGCGCCCGCGCCGCCGCTCGAAGCACCTGTGCTGAACGGCGAATCAGGATCGAGATTGTCGTTGTAATAGCCGAAGCGGTCGAAAACCTTACGCTTTTTCTCGTCCGAGAGAATATCGTAGGCTTCCTGAACTTCCTTAAATTTTTCCTCGGACGCTTTATCATTCGGATTGACATCCGGGTGATGCTTCCGCGCCAGACGGCGATACGCCTTCTTGATTTCGTCCGCCTTCGCGTCTTTTTTTATGCCGAGAATGTTGTAATAATCTTTATTTGCCATTTGTCAGTAGTCAGTAGTCAGTAGTCAGTAGTCAATTTTCTCTTAACTACAAACTACTAAAAACTGGCAATTAAAACTTTATTAGAAAATCTACCTAATTATCCTTTAGACAAAGATATGCAAGCCAACCAATTAATCCAAAACCAACAACATTCTGAACTTGTAGGCTTTCTTTCTTTCCAGTTGTTACGAATCTAGCAAAATGTTCGCAATTGTCTAAAAGTAAATTGTAAGCGTTACCTACTGAAATTCTTGTTCGGATAATTGCTTGAGGAATGTTGGTTTCTGAAATTTTCTCAACTTTTTCCCAGTACAGAAGATTAAAAGAATCAGCATGTATGCCTATATTTGTTTTATGTATAACTCTAGGCTCATTCCAAGATGAGTCAAAATATTTCAAATATTTGCCCACAACAGCAAATCCATAATGTTCAATTACAGGAGTATAAACGCTTTTGCGTTTAACTAAATAGATTCCCTCATTAAATTGATGAGAATGGATTATCCTAATTATGTTATTTATTTGTTGCGCATTAAAAAAAGTTAGCTGTACTTGCATAAAACTCCAAGAATCGTAAATCGTGAACAATTCATTCACGATTTACGATTCATGATTTACGATTTACTTCTTCTCTTCGTCAACATCAACGTATTCGGCATCAATCACATTGTCGTCCGCGCTCGAAGATGTCGTGTCGCCGCCCGCGCTTGCCGAAGATGCTTGTTCTTCGTTCGCCGCGCCGCCGGTTTCAGCCGAACCTGCCTGACTGTAAAGCACTTCTGCGAGTTTGTGCGACGCGGTTTGCAGACGGTTGAAAGCATTGTTCATCGCTTCCGAATCCTCGCCCGCGAGTGCGGTTTTCGATTCCGCGATTGCCGCTTCGATTTCTCCTGAACCTGCCGCATCGAGCTTGTCTTTGTTCTCGCCGAACGTTTTTTCGACCGAATAAACAAGACCGTCAAGCCGATTTCTGGCTTCGATGGTTTCCTTGCGTTTCGTATCTTCGCCCGCGTGCGATTCGGCATCTTTCATCATCTTGTCAATTTCTTCTTTTGAAAGACCCGACGAAGACGTGATCGTGATTTTCTGCTCGCGTCCCGTGCCGACATCTTTTGCCGAAACGTTAACGATGCCGTTCGCGTCAATGTCGAATGTTACTTCGACCTGCGGAACGCCGCGCGGTGCGGGCGGAATGCCGACGAGATGGAATTTTCCGAGCGTTTTATTGTCGGAAGCCATCGGTCGTTCGCCCTGCATAACGTGAACCTCGACCGACGTTTGATTGTCCGAAGCGGTCGAAAAGATTTCCGATTTGCGCGTCGGAATCGTCGTGTTGCGCTGAATCATCTGCGTCATCACGCCGCCGAGAGTTTCGATACCGAGCGATAGAGGCGTTACGTCGAGAAGCAGAATGTCGGTTTTTTCGCCGCCCAAAACTGCCGCCTGAACCGCCGCGCCGAGCGCGACAACTTCATCCGGGTTGACGGTCTTGTTCGGTTCTTTGCCGAAAAATTCCTTGACCATTTCCTGAACTTTCGGAATACGTGTCGAACCGCCGACGAGAACGATTTCGTCAATCGCGCTTTTTTCGAGTCCGGCATCTTTGATCGCCTGTTCGACCGGCGGCATCAGCCGTTTCAGAAGCGGTTCGACCAACGCTTCGAATTTCGAGCGGGTCAACTTCAAAACCAAATGCTTCGGTCCCGATTGATCGGCAGTAATAAACGGCAGGTTGATCTCGGTTTCCATCGCCGATGAAAGCTCGACTTTGGCTTTTTCCGCCGATTCCTTCAGACGCTGCAAAGCCATTTTGTCCGCCGTCAGATCAATTCCCTGATCTTTTTTGAATTCGTCAATGATCCATTTGATCAAGGCTTCGTCAACGTCGTCGCCGCCGAGGTGCGTGTCGCCGTTGGTTGATTTAACTTCGACCACGCCTTCGCCGACTTCTAAGATAGAAATATCAAATGTTCCGCCGCCGAAGTCGAAAACCGCAATCGTTTCGTCTTTTTTCTTATCCAAACCGTAAGCCAGAGCCGCCGCGGTCGGTTCGTTGACGATACGCATTACTTCAAGACCGGCGATTTTGCCCGCGTCTTTCGTCGCTTGGCGTTGCGCATCGTTAAAATACGCCGGCACGGTGATGACCGCTTTATCAACTTTCGCGCCGAGATAATCTTCCGCCGCTTTTTTCAATTTCTGCAAAACCATCGCCGAAATTTCCGGCGGGCTGTAGGCTTTGCCCTGCGCGTCGAGTTTCACGTCGCCGTTTCCGGCTTTTTCAACCTTGAACGGAACTTGTTTGATTTCGCCCGAAACTTCGTCGAATTTGCGTCCCATAAAACGCTTGATCGAATACAGCGTGTTTTCGGGATTAGTTACGGCTTGGCGTTTTGCAACTTGTCCGACCAGACGGTTTCCGTCTTTCGTAAAAGCGACCACCGAAGGAGTCGTGCGTCCGCCTTCTTCATTGGTGATAACGACCGGCTCGCCGCCTTCCATGACGGCGACGACCGAATTTGTCGTTCCTAAGTCAATACCAATAATTTTACTCATCTATTAAATTCTCCTTTAAAAACTGCTTTATTATGTTCCAACACCGAGCCGTTATTTGAAAATAAAGCGGCAGGTTGAATGTGTTGCTAGAATAATATATGAGTGTGTTGTTGTCAAGTTTATTTCAGTGTTCGATAGCAATAAAATTTTCGGCGCGATTTTGAATTAATCATTTTGCCGATGATAATTCATAGTGTGCCGTAAAACTGTATGTTTGCCGCCATTTATTGTAAAATTCGCATAATTGGAAAAAATACGAGTAAAGGGAATTCTTAAATGTCTGCCGAAATAACCGACCGTAAAATAATGGGCGAAAATTCGCTTATAAATCAAGAGCTTTACCGCGTTTTTGTCACGCAAAGCAGCGAAGCCATCTGGCGTGTGGAATTGGAAGAGCCGGTTTCCGTCAATCTTTCGCCCGACGAACAGATCGGGTTTTTTTACCGTTACGGCTCGCTTGCCGAATGCAATCAGGCGATGGCGCGGATGTATGGTTACGATTCTGTCGAGGAAATTATCGGTGCGCGGCTTGGCGATTTGCTGGTGCGCGAAGATGAAGCCAACGTCGAGTATCTGCGGGCGTTCGTTAATTCAAATTACCGTCTGGAAGATGCCGAATCGCGGGAAGTTGACCGCGCCGGAAATCCGAAATTTTTTCTTAATAATCTGATCGGCATTATCGAAGACGGTTATCTAAAGCGTGTCTGGGGAACGCAGCGCGATATTACCGAACGCAAGGAAATCGAGCGGTCGAAGGCGCATCTCGCGGCGATTGTCGAATCGTCCGACGATGCGATTATCAGCAAGGATTTGGACGGAACCATCACGAGCTGGAACAGAGGCGCGGAAAAGATATTCGGCTACAAACCCGAAGAAGTTATCGGAAAGCCCGACGCCATTCTCATACCGCCGCATTTGCTGAACGAAGAATCGGAATTTCTCGAAAATATCAAAAAGGATAAATCCGTCGAGCATTATGAAACCATCCGCCGGCGCAAAGACGAAACATTCGTCGCCATCTCGCTGACGGTTTCGCCGATCAAAAACGAGGCGGGCGAAATCATCGGCGCGTCGAAGATCGCCCGTGACATTACCGAGCGCAAACAAGCGGAAGAATCTCTGCGCGAAAGTCAGGCAATCCTTGCGCTTTCGATGCAGAGCAGCCGGATGGGCGCTTGGACGCGTGATCTGGCGACCGAAACAGTCTGGTGGAG
This sequence comes from Pyrinomonadaceae bacterium, assembly GCA_022843305.1. Classification (GTDB taxonomy): domain Bacteria; phylum Acidobacteriota; class Blastocatellia; order Pyrinomonadales; family Pyrinomonadaceae; genus JAFDVJ01. The sequence continues at coordinate 8,926 of JALHNX010000133.1, forward strand.
CGAGGAACTCGAAGAAATTTTCGGGTTGGAAAAAGGTTCGTTTCGCGGGACGGAGAATGATTTTTTCGATTTCGTTCACGAAGACGACCGCGAAGAAATATGGAACGAAATCAGCCGCGCGATTGACGGGCGGCGCGAATACGCGATTGAATTCCGTTTCCGGCACACGGACGGTTCGGTTCGCTGGATGGAAGGTCGCGGGCAGGCGGTTTATTCCGAAAAAGGCGCGCCGGTGCGGATTTACGGCATCGGCATTGACATTACCGAACGCAAAAAGTCGGAAGAAAGAATGCGCGAATCGGAAGAACGATACCGAACTTTGTTCGATTCGATTGACGAGGGATTCTGCGTTTTCGAGATGCTTTTCGACGAACACGAAAAACCCGTCGATTACCGCTTTTTAGAAATCAATCCGGCGTTTGAAAAAGCGACCGGACTTCTCAATGCGGTCGGGAAAACCGCGCTCGAAATGGTTCCGAATCTTGAACCCTATTGGATTGAAATTTACGGAAAAGTCGCTATAACTGGCGAATCGGTGCGGTTTACGGAAGGTTCGGACGCGATGAACCGCTGGTTCGATGTTTATGCCGTGCGCGTCGGCGGAGAACAAAGCCGAAAAGTCGCGCTGATTTTTAACAATATTACCGAACGCAGAAAAGCCGAGGAAAAACTGCGCGAATCCGAAGAGCGCTTTGCCAAAGCATTTAATTCCAGCCCGCTGGCGCTGACGATTACTTTGCTGAAAACCGGAAAACTTATCGAAGTCAACGATACTTTTGTCCGCACGACCGGCTACTCGCGCGAAGAAACGATTGGACAAACGACCGCCGAACTCGGTTTATGGGCGAATTCCGCCGACCGCGAAGAAGAATTGGCGGCGGTTCAAAAGACGGGCGAAATCCGCGATTTGGAATATCGTTTTCGGCTCAAAGACGGCAGAGAAATCATCGGTCTGCTTTCCGCCGAAATGCTTGAAATTCGCGGCGAACCGTGCGCTTTGACGGTTATTCAGGACATCACCGAGCGGAAAAAAGCCGAAGCGATTTCCGACCGTTACCGCCTGCTTTCGATGCGCGCGCGCGATGTTATTTTGTTTGTTCGTCTCGACGGGAAAATTATTGACGCCAATCAGGTTGCCGTTGAAACCTACGGCTACGCGCAGGCTGATTTGCTTAAAATGAATCTTCGGGATTTGCGCGCACCCGAAACGCTGTCCGTTCTCAAAGAACAGTTGGCAAAGGCAAATAAGGGCGGAGTGCAGTTTGAAACCATTCACCGGCGAAAAGACGGCACAGAATTTCCGGTCGAGGTTTCATCGGTCGGTGCGGATGTCGGCGGCGAACGTCTTTTGATAAGCATTATCCGCGACATCACGGAACGCCGTAAGAACGAAGAAGCCTTACGCGAATCCGAAAGCCGTTTTCGCACGATGACCAATAACGCGCCGATGCTCGTCTGGATGAGCGCGACGGATAAACTCCGCACGTATTTTAACCAAACGTGGCTCGATTTTACGGGCAGAACGATGGACGAAGAACTCGGCAGCGGTTGGATGGAAGTCATTCACGAAGAAGATTTCGAGCGTTGTCTGGAAATTTATTCGACGGCTTTCGATGCCCGTGAACAGTTTGAAATGGAATACCGTCTGCGGCGTTTCGACGGCGAATACCGCTGGATCTTAGATCAGGGCGTGCCGCTTTTTACACATAACGGAAATTTCCGGGGTTATATCGGCTCGTGCCTTGACGTAACCGAACGCAAACAGGGGCAGGAATCACTGCTCAAAGCCGAACGCCGCGCGTCGGAAGAATATCTGGAACTGCTTTCGCGCATCGTGCCCGTCGCGCAAACGCTCGGCACGGCGCGTGATCTGAATTCGATCTATCGCGCGCTTTACGAATTTGTCCGGGCTTCGATGCCCTGCACGGGATTCTTCGTTTCCTCTTACAACGCTGAAAAAGGTTTGCGGATTGCCGAATATGTCTTGGGCGAAGAAGGCGAAGTTGATATTTCCGTTTTGCCGCCGATGCCGATAACACGCGACGGCGGACCGAATTCGCAGGCGATCTTTCAAAAGAAATCGGTCGTCGTCAACCGCTACTGGGATTTGATGAAAAGTCGTCCGCACGTCATCGTGAACGAAGACGGCAACGATCCGAATTCGTCGCTGGTCGTGCCGATGACGGTGATGAACCGCATTATCGGGACGCTCGAAGTTCAGGCATACGCGGACAACGCTTTCACGAACGAACATATAATCGCGCTCGAAATGGTGGCGAATCTGGCGGCAGTGGCGATCGAAAACGTCCGGCTTTTGCAGGTCGAAGCCGAAGCCCGCGAAACCGCCGAAGCCGCCAACCGCGCCAAGGACGAGTTTCTTTCCGTGCTTTCACACGAACTTCGGACGCCGCTCAATTCGATGCTCGGCTGGACGCGGATGCTTCGCGCGGGCGTTCTCGACGAGGAAAAAACCGCCAAGGCAATCGAGGTTATCGAGCGCAACACATTGCTGCAAAACAATCTGATCGAAGACCTTCTGGACGTTTCGCGGATTATTTCGGGCAAGATGCGGATTGAAAGGGAAACGGTTGATTTGGCGAAGGTTTTCGACGACGCAATCGAGATTTTGCGCCCGTTTGCCGTGCAGAAAAATATTTCGTTTGAAACCGAAACGACTGAAAATGCTCTGATCATCAGCGGCGACGCGACGCGTTTCCAACAAATCATTGTCAATCTCGTGCAAAACGCCGTCAAATTTACCAGAGAAGGCGGCAAGATCAGCGCTTCGCTGTCAAGAAACGGCGATTTGGCGCGGCTTGTGGTCAGCGACAACGGCATCGGCATCGCCGAAGACCTTTTGCCGTTTATTTTCGAACGTTTCCGGCAGGCTGATTCTTCGACCAAACGCGCTTTCAGCGGTTTGGGACTCGGGCTGACGATCGTCCGCAATCTCGTCGAGCTTCACGGCGGCACGATTAAAGCGGAAAGCCCGGGTAAAGAACAGGGCGCGACTTTTACCGTCGAAATTCCGCTGACCGAAGAATTTCCGGAGAAAACATCGGCGAATGCTAATAATCAGCCTCTTTTTGTTGAAAATGCCGCGTTGGCAGGAGCGCGTGTTTTATTGGTTGACGACGACCACGAAAGTTTAGTTCCGCTGCAAATATTTCTGGAAAAGGAAAAAGCCGAAATTGTCACGGCGGCATCGGCAAAAGAAGCACTTGAAAAACTCGGCGGACAGAATTTTCATATTTTGATTACCGACATCGGAATGCCGCTCGCGGACGGTTATGATTTAATCGCCAAAGTTCGCCAATTGCAAACCGAACAAAACGCTTTCATTACCGCGATTGCCTTAACCGCTTACGCTTCGTCCGATGACCGCCGCCGCGCACTCGCCGCCGGATTTCAGGGACATCTCGCCAAGCCGGTTGATTACGACGAGCTTTTAGTGGTCATTAAAGGATTTTATGAAAAAATGAAGTGAAAAAGTAAAACTTTTTCAAGTAAAAAGGCAAAAATTAAGAGCGTCTTACTTGAGTTTGAAAGACGCTCTTTTTGTTTTGTTTTTTACTTTTTACTTTCATCCTCATCCTTCATCAATTGCGCGATGAAAAAGATGTAGTGAAAACCCGAAACGACCGCCAGCAGGACGACGATAAAATAAACCGTCGGCAGATAGAAACTGTAATCGAGAAATGCCGCGAGCAAAATCAACACGACCGCGACGACCTGGACGAACGTGCTTAATTTTCCGAGCCGCGACGGTTTAAAACCGTGAAATCCGGTCATAATATTGATCGCGCCGGCGACCGTCACGATCAAAACGTCGCGTCCGATGACGGCGGCTGTAACCCAGAACGGAACGGGCAGAAAACGCGTCGGTTCGAGAACGTTCGGCATCGCCAGCACGATAAACGCGACCGTCATCAAAAGTTTGTCGGCAATCGGGTCAATGATCGTGCCGAGTTCCGATTCCTGATTAAACCGGCGGGCAACAAATCCGTCAACTCCGTCCGAAATTCCCGCGATGAGAAAGACGAACAAAGCCCAACCGCTGTAGCCGTAAAACAAAAGGCTCGCAAAAACGGGAATTAAAGCCATTCGCAGAAAGGTCAGCAGGTTGGGGATCGTTAAAATATTTGAAGCCATCTTTGAAAATTACGAATTACGAATTACGAATTATAAATTACGAACCTGTTTTGACGAAATCGTAATTTGAAATTCGTAATTCGTAATTAAACTGCATGAAGCTCGATCAGAGAAATTTCGGGCGGGCATTGATAGCGAATCGGCAAAACGACCGTGCCGATTCCGCGCGTGATGTAAATTTGGGTTTCGCGGCGTTGATGCAAACCGTTTTTCAAACGTCTGTTCGGCAGAATTCTTTTGTCTTCGTCGCGGAGCTTGACCTGTCCGCCGTGCGTGTGTCCGCTCAAAACGAGGTCAACCTCGAAACGCGCCGCCTGCCGTAAAATTACCGGATTATGCGCCAGCAGAAGTTTCATCTCGTCAGGGAAACTGCCGTGCAAAGCCGCACGGAGATCAGTTTTTCCGACCATATAATCGTCAACGCCGCACAGCCAGAGCGATGCGTCGTGCGCCGTAAATCGAAAACCTTCATTGATCAAAACACTCATTCCGGCGCGGCGAAAAGAATTCGTAATCAATTCGGCATCCGTCCAATGGTCGTGATTTCCGAGACACGCATATGTTCCGTGTTCCGCTTCGAGTTTCCCTAAAACTTCCGCGACCGGCTCGATATATTCGGTTTCGTGCGAAACATAATCGCCCGTCAGAACGAACATATCGGGTTTCAAGCGGTTCGCAACCTTCACGGCGCGTGAAATATGTTCGAGATTGGTAAAAGGACTGTGATGAATGTCCGACAGATGGACGAGCCGAAAACCGTCCAGTTTTTTTGGCAGGCGTTTTAATTTTACGTCAATTTTTTCGAGCGAAAGGCTGTTCGCTTCCGCGAGCGCGTATTTTGCGAATTGCGACAGATTGCCCGCCAGTTCACGCAGAGGCGTTTCGGAACCGATGGCGGTCGAGATTCGTTTAGACAGTTTTCCCTTTGATGTTCCAAACTTCATCTTCATCACAAATTTTAGGGGACAATAATTATTTCGGTAAGACAAATCGATTATAAACGCCTTATCTTAAAATTGTCCAGAGTTGTTAGATTGGAAATTCCGACAAAGGTTTGCAATAAATTCCTGCTTTGGCATATTCTTATCGAAGTATGAACGGGAAAAATATGTCATTCGAAGCCTTGGAACTCGTCGCCAATCGCTTCAAAATTTTGTCAGAACCCTTGCGTTTACAGCTTTTACAGCTTTTGCAAGAAGGCGAAAAAAGCGTCACGGAACTGACCGAATTAACTCAGACAAGCCAGCCGAACGTTTCGAAACATTTGAAAATGCTGCAAACATCGGGCTTGGTCAAACGCCGTCAGAAAGGCAACACGGTTTTTTACGCGATTGCCGACGAAAGCATCTTCACGCTCTGCGAAGTCGTCTGCAATTCGCTCGAAACGCGGCTCAAAAATCAAACGGAAATTTTCGCATCGGTCTGAAACCGCTTGCAAAAATTTCCGCTAAATTATAGAAAACAGCAAGAATTATCGGTAGTGAACAAAAATTAATGCCGAAACAATCAGTATAGTGAGCGGTAGCGAACAACTCGACATCTCGGAGGTTGAATATAACGTAAAGCGGCTCACTACCGTTCGCTATACTGATTTGCTCCGCAAGCGTTACTTTTAGTTCATTATCGAATTATTTAATGCCGATTGTAACGCCGTAAGTTCCTTTTTTATTTTTTTTCGGATTCCACTCTTTTTCTTCCTTCAGCACGAACGTCTTTTTGCCGTCATATTCCGCGCTGATCGAATGCAGAAGTTTGTCCTTTTTACCCTTGGTCAATGATTCCTGAAACTTCGCCGCCAGCTCGTCAATTTTTATCTTGTCCTTGATAACCGCCGTAAAAACGCCCGGAACGGGAATCAGATCTATCGGATTGATCCCGAGACCCTGAAGCTGTTTGATGACTTCGGGTAAAATTTTACTTTTCATAAAATCGCCGACCGAAGCGTCGAAAACATCGAGAAACTGCACGGTAATGTCCGTGATCTCGCCGTCAATTTCCGCGATCTTGTCGGACGCAGGCGTAAATCCGTTGCCGCCCGTTTTCAGAAATGCCGTGCTTAATTCGGCGGAATCGCCGACGATCTTGGCGGGCAGAAAAAAATCCTTGCTCGATTTTCGCCATTGCCACTCTCCGCTGTCGGGTTTGGAAACGATTGTCGCCGTTTCATCGCCGTTTTCGTCGGTGTATGCGATATAAAATATCAGCCGAAAATTCTTCTTGCTGTCGTCATCGCCAAAATCGGGAAATGTAATTCCTTTTAGTGTCAGCTTTTTCTTTGCCATAAATTCACCTCGTTTTGTTTTGATTTTTCAAGATTCCTTGACTAAAGAAATCGGGTTGCGAACTACAAAAAAAGTTATCTCTAACAATCATATAACTTTTTGAAAAAATACTGTTGTAAATTTTCGGACGTGAAATTTCAAGATTTATTGCCGAAACTCTTTATCTGCGCTTGACACGGCAAACTATATAACTGTATAGTGATATTGTTATTAAGATTTGAGCTTGAAATAAAAAAATTATGAGTGAATGCACGGTTTTAACATTAAACGAAAAATTAGGAAAAGAAGAACTTCATCTGGTTGATGTGCGCGAATATGCGGAGTTTGCCGGCGGGCGGATTTCGGGCGCGAAACTGCTTCCGCTCGGCGATCTGGAAGAACGTCACACGGAACTCGACCACACGAAGCCGATCTATGTAATGTGCCGCACGGGCAGGCGTTCGGGCGAAGCGCAAAGGAAATTGAAAGCGCTCGGCTTTACGAATGTCGTTAATGTCGCGGGCGGTTTCGAGGCTTGGAAAAAGGAAGATTTGCCGTTTGAACGCGACGAAAACGCGCCGTGGTCGCTCGAAAGACAGGTGCGTTTTACGGCGGGTTTGCTGGTTCTGTTCGGTGCGCTTTTGACGGTTGCGGTTCATCCGTATTTTATCGCGCTTCCGGCGTTTGTCGGCGCGGGTTTAACTTTTGCGGGCGCGACCGACTGGTGCGGAATGGCGATGCTTCTGGCGAAAATGCCTTGGAATCAAAAATCGCAAGATCAAAATTAAACGTATCTACTGATTTTAATTTTGAGCACGGCGATCGGCAGCAGTTCGATCCTGACAGTTCCGAATTTTTATTTGCAAAAAGAGACGCGGTTTTATTTTAGAATGAGATTAAATTAAAAGAAATTGGAGATAAAGAATATGAAATTCAAACAATTTTATCTGGGATGTTTGGCACACGCTTCGTACTATATCGGTTCTGAAGGAGAAGCGGCGATCATTGATCCGCAGCGCGACGTTCAGCAATATTTAGCGGAAGCCGAAGCGAACGGGCAGCGCATTAAATACATTATCGAAACTCATTCGCACGCCGATTTTGTTTCGGG
>JALHNX010000134.1 GCA_022843305.1 Pyrinomonadaceae bacterium
AAACTGAGAAGAGTTTTAAGAGCTGTTTTTCAAGTAACTAAAACGGGACTGACTGTCAGAAAACTTCGGATTGTCGGTAAAGGCGAAGTCTTTTTTCTTGACATTTTCTTCTATAGAACGATTTTATTTGGAAATAAGCTCATTGTTTTCCCTATAAAACATAAAAATTAAATTGAGGTTAGCCGCTATGACTTTATCAAAAGGCATATTGGATTTTCTGAACAATAATGCCAATCGCCCAAGTGATCTACCACTAAATAAAGATGATAATCTTTTCAATGAAGGTGCTTTGCATAGTTTTTTGCTTATCGAATTAGTTAACAAGCTAGAAGAAGAATACGATATTAAAATTTCAGACGAAGATGTTGATGAAGCAAACTTTCAAACTATCAGTACAATTGAGAGTTATCTCGAATCACGAATGGTTTAGTATTTATGCAAACTTACATTAGAGGATCTGGGAAAAGTCTGCCTGAAAGGATTATTTCGAACAAAGACATTGCCGATAAATTAGGACTAGATTCAGATTATATTTTTGAACTGTCTGGAATCCGGCAAAGGCGGTGGGCTTCACCGGACGATAAAACAAGCGATTTAGCAATTGCGTCGCTAAAATTGGCATTAGAAGATGCATTGCTGACATCCAAGGACATTGACTATCTTTTATTTGGAACAATGACACCGGATCGTTTTATACCGGGTAGCGCGTCAGCGGTCCAAAAAAATCTTGAATTGCGCGAAATTCCTTGCTTGGATATTCGCGCGGCATGCTGTAATGCTCTATATGGAATGCAGATAGCTTCTGCATTAATTAAAAGCGGAATTGCCAGAAACGTAGCTCTTTGTTTATCTGAAATTCAATCTTCATGGCTTGAACAATCTGAGCAAGGCGGTAAAATCTCAATGCTTTTTGGCGATGGCGCTTCATCTTTAATAATTTCTTCTCATCCTAAAAAGGCATCAATAGAAATATTGGATATTTTACTTTCGACAGATGGCAAATACATTGATGATTTAGGGATTCGGTGCCCAGGTTCAGAATTTGGGTTGAACATAGATGAAGATTTCAGCAATGAAGCTGATTTTAAGCCTCAAATGAATGGCAGATCAGTAATTTTACAAGCGTCGAAAAAGATCACATCAGCCTGTCAGCAAATTTTGACACGTAATAAAGTTGGAATTGAAGAAGTTCGGTGGATGGTTCCACATCAAGCCAATTCCAACTTATTAGATATGATTAAGAAAAATCTGAAATTTACCGGTAAAGATCAAACTGTTATTTCAGTCATCGAAGATTATGGCAATACTTCATCAGCATCGATGGGAATTGCCTTAGATCATCTTCGGCGGTCAAATGAAATTCAAACAGGTGAATTTATTTTAATGCCAGCATTTGGCACGGGTTTTACTTGGGGAGCAGCATTGTGCAGAGCATTATAAAATGAGTAAAAGCTAGTTGAATTGTTAATTGTTAATTTTTTAACGTAGGCGAAAGATTGAGGTGGCTTAATTCCGTATAAGTCCTCAATAGAACAAGGAGTTTTATATTTTATCGTTCTTCCAATTTTGATGGCATAGCCCTTTTCTTTTTCAGAAAAATATGAGTAAAAATAATTTTCTGAAATACCGGCTTTATGTTTGGTCGTATGCCATAATTTATCTAAATTCTCAAAAAGAATTTCGCTTATTATAAATTCGCCTATTACCATTTTTACAGGCGAAGAAGAATATACAATTATTCTTTCCACTGGTTCTTTAAAAATAACCCTTCGATACTCAAATGACTTGTTTCCCTCAAAAATCTTTGAAGCAAATTCAGGTTTAATCGATAATAAAACGTTCATCAGTTTTTGTTTCCTTCAAAATTAATTCAAACGATTTGGGGGTAAGTAAATCAAAACCGCGGGGCGCGGAATGCACATCTCTTATTACACCAAGTTCAATCAACCGATTTAAGTTGATTCTTTTCGGAAATGAATATGCGTATAAAAAATTGACGACAAATGGTCTATTGGTTTTTTTATAATCCCATTGCGCAAGAAGCTCTTTTTCTGTAAACACACTTCTTGCTCTACAATGCTTTACAAAAGTTTCGAGATCAGGGATTTTGGTGACAATACTTTCTACAATACCAATCGTAGTTATTACTGCTTTATAAATACCACCGGTTCGATAAAAAACAATTAAATCTCCTGCTCTTAAATCTCGACGCATTGACCGTGATATATAAACTTTAGAAATAGCATTTCTATAAGGTTCGTTATCTTCGTATTCTTCAGAAGATTCAGTATTTAAAATTGAATCAGGAAAAAGATTGGTGTGATATTCCGGGTAAATTGAAACGATAAAAGACCGGGATTTTTTACTAAAAAACGGGAATGATAGTTTTGGATTTGTAGAATTAAATTTTTTGCTCATATCTCGAACAAAAACTAATTCTTTATCATTTTCATGTTGTTTATAACCATAAAGAACAAACCCAAAATCTTCAAATAATTTTATTAGCCAAGTTTGCTCAGTTCTTTTTTCATAAATTGTTACGTATATTTCATCTACTTCATAACTGATTGCATTATCAAAAATTATTTTTAATAACCTTTCACCTAAAAGATAGCGATTTAGCGTTGTTTTGAAAGTGCCAACTTTTAACCGTTTTTTCCTAGAAAATGTAGGAGATATTTCAGGATATGCCTCATTTTCATCTTCACGTTTTAAGTAAAGAAATCCTAAAATTTTTTCACCGGATCGGCAAACATAGGCAGTCTCTTGGCTTTTTTTGTTAAACCACTTATCGAATCCAGGGTAATCTGCTTTAAGACTGTCAAAAAAGGGATCGTCTAAATTGATTTGCCCAAAAAACTCTTTTTTTATAGGCAGAACTTTATAATCTAATAAATCCGGATTTTCGTGTGTTACTTTTTCCAAAAATTCTTCGACTTTAAAAACCTTGTCTGCAATATTTAAAAGTTCAGCCTTCTTTTTGATTTTTTTATCTTCGGTAATCAAAATATCAACCCGATCATTATAAACCTCGTTAATTAACGCTGTATCGTTTGTATCATTTTCGCTAGTGTCTAAAGGAGCGCAAATTTTAACTACCTCAGGATTCAAGGCAGAGGGAACGTTTAGTTCCGTATAAGAGGAAAGTTTAATATTAAATGTTTGCCGATTGGTTTCGTTCTTTAATTTATTTATTTCTTTGATACTGACAGGATGCACAAACTTCGTATGATGCAACCTATCAAGCCAATTAAATAAAAGCCCTATTTTTTCGACAACGATTCGTGGACTTTCTCGGTGAATAAAAATATTAGTATCTAAAAGAACTCTCATTTAAATAATTTTCTCCTGACAAAATGAGTTGCAATTGAGGTTTGAGAACTTCCTCCATAGAGAACAAATACCAACTAATTTAGAGATCTGAGAATAATTAAAACGAGGTAAAGATACAGTTTAATGGTTATAGTGTCAAGTAAAACTTTAATCATAAAAGACACACTTGTATCTTTGAAAGATTTAGTGTGTCGAAAGCGGATTTAACCCCGCCGTAAATTTGATTAACGACGAAACTGTCTGCCGATCGACCAACGTCTGAAACGCGTTAACGCTTCAATCACTGTCGAGATAAACGGCGGAATTCCAATGGGTAAAACTATCTCCATATTTCCTCCTTAAAACGGTGAGATATGCTGCGAAAGAAACTTGCCGAGCTTTGCCGCAGCTTCAAATTGCTGAACTGGTTTGAGCTTCTTGAAGGTGGTCGTAAAAGCGTTTTCCAATGCCCACAGATTGTTACCCCGAAACTCTTCGAATGACGGCTTGATAAAATATTCGCTATGAACTGCACGAAGCAGGGAGATGGGGAATTTCTGCTCCAAAAAGCCTTGATAGATCAGGCTCCGGGCATTGTCTATCGAAAGCATCGTGACTTTCTTGCGTCCGATCTGGTCTGATACTTCGCCGATATTCCGTTGAATCCGGTCAACCGCCACCGATAAACCATCCATTAGATTGAAGTTCTTCGAATGTTTGGCAAGCATCGGCTGAAAGTCTCCGGTCAGCATCTTGTTTTCGCAGACCATCACGCGGTAGCCCGCAACTAAGCCCACTCTCATTGATTTGTCGTTGGCATTCCGCAGTCCGATCGCAAACCGGACTCCCGAATATTCAACGTCGAGTTCGATCAATCCGAAGAGTTTCATTCCATCGGGCGAAACGGCATATTCTTCCCTGACGACCGACAGCCGGCGGAAAGAAAGCGATTGCAATATTTGTTCAACCAGCTCGTGATGCGGGATCGGTTTGAACGTGTCGGTTTCTTCGGGTAGCGGGAGATGTTTTAACGCCTCACGGTTAATCAGCGTTGTTGAATTTCCGGCAATCAATGTTCCGACTGTATTTCCGTTGATCGGCGGGTGAATGACGGCTCGCGGAGCCGCGATCATTGAGCCGGGCGGAAAACCTTCAAGACTTTTACTGCTTTCACCGTTTGTCACGGAAACCGGAATCTGCTCCAGAATCTCGTCTGATACCTCGGCTTCATCGAGTCGCCCGATAATGTCTTCAAGCTCATCGTCGCTTTGATAATCGGTGAATTCGTTATCGAATATTTCCTCATTTTCCAACGCTTCCAAATCTTCCGGGTTGACCTTGATCTCTTCACCGGCGCGTTTCCTTGCGACCGCTTCACCGATACAATCGGGATGGTAATTTCCGCCGCTCCACGCGATCTGCATGGTCGCTACGATATGTTTTTGACATAAATCACAATTCATCTTTCTACTCTCCTTTTCATCAGGACAACATTGCCTGAAAGTCTATTGAATGCGGCTTGTCCTTCGCCGGACAAGCTCCATTCAGCCTCGATTAAGGCGATGGCTTCCGCCGGGGTTCTATTCCCGAACAGCGTATGCCACGCCCGGTGTTTGCTCGCCCCAACCGTCACTACATTGCCCGCAAATTTCGGATTGATTCCGATCTCCCGGCAGCGGGATTTCGGGATAATATGGTGGCGATCTGTTAGCTTTCTACTCATATTTGTCGCTCGTTAAACCTCCTAACTAAATTGCTCGAAGATCCGCTTCAGGCAGATTTCGCAAATATGTTCGTCTTTCCCGTCGGGGATAAAGTAGTCCTGGCACTCCTCGCACGCCTTATAGCCGCGCTCGGAAGCGCATTTCGGGCACACTCCTCCGCCTTGTGGCAGTAATTTACTTTCCGAATAATGAATCCGCTGTTTACAGTGGAAACAATTTGAAATGTTGACATCCATTCATTTATTAATTCCTCCTGATTTGTCGGTATTTTTGTTGTTTGTTTTGATTGCGGGAATTGTTTGGTTTTTGTTTTGGAGCTATTCGAGCTTCAGCCGATCGGTCGGTTAAAGACCGCGGCTGCCGATTGGCTCGGAACGGCTTTTTCTTCCAGGCAATCGTTACAAAAACCGCTTCCGGCATCCTTGCAACAGCCCTTACAGATAACCAGACTGCACGTATCGCACTGGATCCAGTTTCTGTCGGTTGTTTCCTCAAGCACGATGGTCGCAATGCCTTCGATTTCCGTTGTCATTACCTCGACAGCACCGACAAACGGTTTCCGGCACTTCGGACAATTGCCCATATCTTCGTCAGACATAATGTTTTCCTCCTTTTTTGATTGAATTATTCCTTTGCGGATCCCTGCCGAAAACAAACTTTTCCGGCAAGAAAAAGCAAAGGAACATTTCAATGCGGTTAAGCGGGCGTGTCGGAAGGCAACGGGTCAGCGGAAACAGAATCGGAAGACAGAGAATCGGCGGCGGCGGGATTGTCTGATAAATCGGCAGGCGGCAGAGTGACGGCACTGAACGGACTGGAGACTTTCCCGTCGATCATCATCTTCAGGTAAATGTGGTAATTCGGCAGGTTCGTAAAATCAGATTGCCTGAACTCGGGCGCGAATTCCTGCGCGAACGTTTCGGCATCGATCGCGCCGATACGAAAAATAATGATCGTTCCGACATTGCCCAAGATGGCATCCCTGATTGACGGCTCAAGTTGCGTGAGATATTGATGGGCGAGCACCAGAGACAGCCTGTATTTGCGAAGCTCTGAGAGCATCAGAACGAGGCTCTGCGTCGTGAAATTATGAAACTCACCTAGGTACAGCGTGTAATCGCGCCTGTCGTCTTCGGGGATGTTTGCACGACTCAAGGCGGCAAGGTCGAAGCGCGAAATGAGGAGCGAGCCCAACAGATTTGAGGTATCCTCGCCGATGCTTCCCTTTGCCAGATTGACGAGCAGTATCTTGTCCTCGTCCATTATTTTTCGTAAAGATAAAGGCTTTTCGGGATTGGTGAGAATCTTTTGCAGTGCCGGGTGCGATAAGAATGCTCCGACTTTGTTCTGGATCGGCGAGATGGCTTCGGTGCGCAGGCGTTCGGTATATTTGTCAAACTCTTTTATCCAGAACTCTTTGATTTGCCCGTTGGAAATATAGGGAATGACTTTCTTTCTGTATTCCCTGTCCGAGAGCAGTTTCAAAATATCCGCTAAATTACTGCCCGGATAATCGAGCAGGGTCAAAAGCGAATTTCTCAGGATATATTCAAGGCGCGGTCCCCACGAATCGTTCCAGAGATGCTTAAAGACCTGAATCAATCCGGAACAAGCGAGCGGGCGTTTATCTGCCGGAATACCCGCCAGCGGGTTAAAGCCGTAAGGCTGATTTGCATCGGCAACGTCGAAATCAATCACATCATCACGTCTTGACCACGGAATCCGCGCCTTGATGCGTTTTACAAGGTCGCCGTGCGGGTCGAGCAGGGCAAAGCCGATGCCTTTCCGTAAATCGCCGAGCATAAGCGATTCGAGCAGCGTGGATTTGCCGGTGCCGGTCTTTCCCAAAATATACAAATGAGCGCGGCGGTCGGCTCGCTTGATGCCGAAAGCTGTCAGATTATTTCTGAAGTTGGCTTTGGCAAAAACGGTGATTTCCGAAGAGTTTGAAGTTGAATTAGGTTTTAAGTTTTCAGATTTTTGTTTAGGAGAAAAAGACATTTAGTTTGATTTGAGATTTTTGATTCTTTTTTTAGCGAGTTTGACGTATTCAGGACTGAGTTCGATGCCGATAAAATTACGATTGAGTTTTTTGGCGACAACGGTGGTCGTGCCGCTGCCGATAAAAGGGTCGAGGACAATACCGTTTTCAGGACAGCCCGCTAAGATAGGCGTTTCGATAAGGCGCGGCGGATAGACGGCAAAATGATTACCGTTTGAAACGCCTGTTCCGACTGCCCAGACGCACCGCTTGTTTCTGCCTTTCTTCAAGATTTCTTTTTGATTTTGTTTGATAGTTTCTAAATTCCCGTGAGATTTTCTGGCGGATTTCCGGTATTTATGATGCTCGAACGGATTGGAAAACCGGCGTTCGAGTTCATGCGGGTTTTTAAGATCTTCAAATTGTTGTTTGAAATAATATTTTCTGTTTTTGACAAAAAAGTATACCTTTTCAAAATCCACCGTGAATCTGTCACGGACGCTTTGGGGCATCGCGTTCGGTTTATGCCAGATGATTTCATTCCGCAGAATCCAGCCCCTTTCAATCATCTGAATGGCAAATCTTGAAGGGATTAAACACAGCGATTTGGTAGGAATATTGAGTTTGGGCTTTAATTTCGGAATTACGGATCGTTCAGTCAGAGTGTCAAAAATATTGTCCTGCGCTTTGTTTTGCTGACCGCCTTTGGTTTTGTTAGCGTAAGTATCGCCGAAATTTATCCAGCAAGTTCCCAAAGGCTTGAGCACTCTTTTTATTTCGTCAAATATCAGAATTACCTTTTCCAGATATTCTTCAATGGTTGGCTCAAGTCCGATCTGCCCCTTTACTCCGTAATCCCGCAAAGCCCAATATGGCGGCGAAGTGACAATACAATCAATGCTTTCGTCGGGAATTGTTTTGAGGACTTTTAAGGCATCGCCACAGTTGATTTTGTTTATAAAATATTTGATTGATTTAGTTTGTGGGTTTGTCATTGGAAGTTTGATTTTTGAAAAGTTTCCATTTGGTAATGCAGATTTTGGGTGTTTTGCTTGAATCTTCAAAAGAAATATAACCGTGCGCGAGAAGCCGTTTAAGGTGGCGTTGAATCGTTCGAAGCGGATAACCTGTGTCTTTTGCCATCGTTTTTTGTTTGCGGCTGACCAAGCCGCTTTTCCGATTCACACAGGTCAGCAGATACAAATAAAGCCACAGACTCGCTCCCATCGCCCGGCGATGTTTGCTATGTTCATCGAAAGCCAAGCCTGCCCAAATTGGAGTCCACCACGAGGGAGTTTTGTCTTTTATCTTCGTTTGATTGTTTTTGTATGCAAACTTCTTTGGTTGAAATTTAATTGTTGTTTGAAAATTCGACATTAGAATGAAAACACTTAATTGCTTCTTCAAACTAACAATTTCTCCAAAACCAAAACAGACTGAAAATTCCGACTCTTTTTCTACATTCTCAAACGAGTTATCCACATCCAACTTTCCTTTTTATTTAATTACTGTATTTAATAACTTTAGCGGCAGCTAGAAAAAGGTTTGGAAGTTTGTTGAAATAAAAGCGAATTTAGCTTTTGCTGAAAATAAAAACACGCCAACCGTAGCGTGTTAAGCTGGCATTCGTGGCGCAATATGCCGGCATTTTTGACTCATCGGTTAAACGAACTTGTAGATTGTGGGTAACTTTTCAAATTTGCTGTTAGGATATAAATATTTCCTAAAGTTTCTCTGTTAACTAAAAACCCCTTTCTCTAGTGTTTGCTAGAGAAAGGGGTTTTTAGCCAAATGGGAGATTTTTTGTTTCTACGGTGCGCGCCAGCCAACTATACGTGCATAACGTCTTGTTGGGTAAGAACTGGCGACTACATTGATGTCTTCGTTGATCCTGTCTGCGTAATGGCTGGTAATATAAACTTTATATACCCAAGTGCTGCAAAAAGGATTATACCAAGGACATTGTTTTACCCATTCTGTCCGATAAACGCCGTAGGTATGAAACCAACCGGAAGAGCTACTCAACTGAATAACATCCCCCGTGGACATATTTGCGTGACCGGTGCTGTTATACCAATAGCTTGCCTGCGGACCATAATACCCATCGTTTTGTGAGTTTCCGACCAGATAGCTCCAAAACTCTTTTACTCCGGTCCAAGAGGGTGAGCGACTATTCATACTGTTGTAATACCACTGATACGAACCGCCGGTATCTTTGGGAATTCCCCCGGCGTAAATAATTTGACTTGTCCAATTGGTGCAATCGCCGCCTAAGTTATCAAAATTCCCCCAAGCTGGATTTCTGCGATTCCACCAAGAGTTTATATAACTTTGAGCATTTGCCCGGTTATACCCTCGGTTAGTATAAAGATTTTGACCGAAGCCATTTGAAAAATCCATTTGAGATAAGTAATCATTGGCTTTCTGGTTAACAATCTCTTTCAACTTTTCATCAACTTGTTTCAGATCAAGACCTTGTTCGGTAAGTTGTTTGGTTTCTGCTTCCAAAAACTCTTGGGTAATCCCGGACTTTTGCAGAAAGTCTTGTTCCGCTTGTTTTTTGATGAGCGACTGTTGTCTGATTTCTTCCATCAGATTATATTTGTCAAAGTTGGTTGGGGGCGCATCGGTTCCTCTAATTTCATCGTCGATGACTTCCCAATTTTTACCATTCCATTGCAAATATATTCGATGGCTGATACTGCCTCGCGCAGATTCGTCAGAGTATTCATATCTCCGTTCGTAGTTTTCCAAAATCTCGACCGATGCCGTTTGGGATTCGGAAAAGGACAAATCTGAAAACGCTAACGAGAAGCTTTGTTCGGCTATTACAATTCCGTTCACTTCATTGCTGTATTCAAAGACTTCAAGATAATCCTGTTTTTTTCGCAGAAAATCTTGCGCCTTGTCCGAACTTGCGGAAGGTTTCAGATTAGCCGATTGCCTGATGCCGTCCTTAATGGATGCATACTGCCAATTGAAATAATCCCGAACAGCTCTTTGAATGGCTTTTTCAGTCCTTATTTCCGAATTGTTGATTGGTTTTTTGCTCGTTTGAGCAAAGACGATGGTTGTTAAAGCAAGGGCTACGATTAGCCCTTGCCAAATGTTTTTTTGGAACATTTGTTTATCTCCTTACTTTCTTTTGTATTCATTAGGTGATTTAACAGGAACTGATACTTCCTAAAACGTTAAGTCCTAATGTAATAAAAATGTTATCTTAAATCGGTCAAAATGACAAGATATTTTTCCACTACCTCGACAAGACGATTTTTGATCAATAAGAAAAAGCCCTTTATTGTATCAGAACAAAGGGCTTTAAAGAAAATAAGGAGACTTTTACCTAGTAAAACTAAATAAAAATCATTCCTAGTTTGATTATAGGCGATAATATTTATCTGTCAAGAAAAATATTTAGAATAAATTTTTACTCTATTTCAATTTTACAACCATTGATTTAATTGTTACAATACGCAACGATTTTTACACTGTTATCTCGATAAAATCAATATGAATAATGAAGAATTGTCTCAAACCATTGAAAAATTGTTACCTTATTTTTCCAAAATATATTATTTTAACAAACTTCATCGCTTGCGTGAATATCCGGTTGTTAAGCCGATAGGAAGTGAAAAGAATTTTCAGATTGGGGAAAAAGTGTTTCTGGGTGCCGAAGAATTTTCTCTTTTATGGCTGCTGGAAACTTTGGTGGATAGTTCCTATAAAAAGAATACAACGATAAAAATTATGGTTGAAGGCATCTTGGAAATACAACATGTCGATTGTTGTGAAAGAAATTTCTTGGAGCAAATTTTTCTCTGGAGAAAATCAGCTAATGAAAAAACTCTCAAAAAATATAAGAATAAATTTAATCGGATTATGAAACGGCTGCGTGCAACCGGAATAATTGATTATGAAGATGATGAAAATAACACGAAAAAGCACGTCATCTATCTGACCGAGGACGGGGAAAAATGTCTTGTGGATTTGCGAAAGGAACGAGTTTTACAACTAAAAGGAATTTTCGAGTTGAGTACTATCCAGCCTCACGAGTTCAACCGATTACTTACCGAATTTGAGAATTTATCAAATAAAACATGGGAAATTATTTTCAAGGAAATAGTCCCAAACTAATTTCTTAATTACAGTGTCCGATGGATCGTAACTAAGGGTGGTCAAAAAGGGAAAAAATTTTCTTATCCACAAATTTAATTTGACTTAACAGGCATTCTGCAAATGTCAGAAAAGTTATAACTAAAAAGCGCTGTCTGCACGGTCAAATCTAGATTTTTACAACTTTACATTTATTGCAAGGGGCAACAATCGCAACTGCTACAATCAGCATCCTGTTCTGACCAATAACGTGAATTCAACTTACCAAACATAGATGCTAAATCTCGCCGCGTTCTTAAATAATTTTCAGGGCTGGGTTGCGATGATGGTTGATGGTGAATAAAGCAGTTTAATTCTTGGCAAAATGAAAAATAATCTTTTGAGTGCAAAATAAACGAATGCCACATTTCATCTACGGATTTACTCGGCGAATATTTATCCGTTATATTTGATGCTGCTAAAATTAAAAACTTCTTAGTTTCATCGAACCTTTCCCTCGCTTCGGTTTCAGAAACACCATAATCCGAACAAAATCTTTTGATCAACAAACCCGGCGGCGGAAACGATAAAACTTCATCTGCAATAATTGTCATTATTTTTCTCTCTTTTGGTTTGGTAATTCAGTTGAGAAGATAAAATATCACTATACGATATTATACGCAAGAAAAATTCTAATTATTTTTTTAATGATAAGACTTGGACAAATATTAAGCAAAAAGCTGATTGATTTACAGTTTCAATCATCAGACAAGTTTTGAATTTTCAAATAATGCGTCAGTATTTGATCTATAAATCTAAAGTAATAAAAATAGTCCGAATTTTAGCCCTATTATTACTTTCTCGTTCTGATATGCTGACCTTGAGAAGAATTACTGTAATCGTTTTCGCCAGTTTACAAGCTATATATGAGTCCTTTTAATTTTGAAGGAATTCAATTTTCACAAGTCTTTTTCAGCGTGGAAAAATGTGCGATTAATTTTTTGAAGAAAGCGGAAAAAGTTCGAGATGTTGCTAGTTGCGGGCTACCAACGGGGAATCTCGGTCTTTCAGCAACGAGTTCAAACTCTTTTTTCAGCTTAATTGAAACGGATTTCCCTTCGACTGCAAAGTTCGAGGTACTGATTTTTACCAAATGCCGTTTTTCTTCCGGTTGTCCTAATTTATAGCTTAGATAAGCCTTATTCAAAAGTTCGAGAAATTCTTCCACCTGTTTGATAGTGTCACCGGAATTAGCTGTAATTCGCTGTAACTGTTGCCTGATTTGTTGTTGCTCCAAGATAATTTGATTCTTTTTTTGTAAATATGTTTCTTTATCAAAAATCTCATCAACGTAAGCATCGGCGAGTTTGTTTAATCGGGTATTGATTTGCTCTAAATTCATCAATAGCTGATTTTTCATCGCTTCAGCTTTACTTGGCTCGCTTCTTTTGTAATCCTCTATTTCCTGCCGCATCAATGCGGTTTCAACTTGGTTAAAAGCAAGTTTCCGGTAGATTTCAAGCAATTCGACTTCGATAAGTTCTTCACGAATCGTTTTCTGCGGGCAATTCTTGGCATGGCAGCGGTAATAAATATGTCCCTTTTGTTTTTCGGGAATGAGGATATTTTGGCACTCTTTGCAAAAGAGATGCTTTGTAAAGACAAAAAAATGCTTGATTTGCTTCTTATTGTTTTTTCCCTCAAAGACATCCTGCGCCTTGGTAAACAGCTTTTTTGAAACTATCGGCGGATGCTGTCCGACGAATAACTCGCCGGTTACATCAATTTTAATCAGCCCTGTATAAAAGGGGTTTTTAAGCATACAGACAAGCCCGTTTCGACTGATTTTCTTGTTGTTTTTGTTTCGTAAACCGGATTCATGCATTTTTTCAACGAGCGCATTCAGTCCGATATTTCCTCTGGAATAAAGTTCAAAAGCTTTTTTGACGAGCGGTGCTTGAATCCGGTCAATTTCTTTCGGTTTGCCTTTGCCTGCATCCAGATAACCGACCCGCGCCGGAAACGGATAAAGACCTTGTTTCAGCCGTCCGTAAATGCCTTTCTTGGTTTCTTCCCTGAGATTACGAATATAGTCGGAAGCGACAACCGCTTGAATATCAGCGGAAAGTCTTCCCCCACGCGAGTTCAAATCAAGACTTTCATTGGCAAAATGAACTTCAACTCCTAAATCAATCAAAGTTCCGAGTTCCGCCCAATCTTTGAGATTCCGGGCGCTCCGGTCAATTTTATGAATAATAATTCCGTGAGCCTTGTTTTGTTTTAAGGCTTTGAGCATTTCTAAAAAAACCGGTCTGCCAGTTTTGGCGGCGGTTTCCCGCTCTTCGTATTGTTTGGTGATTTCGAGATTGTAACGTCCGGCGTAATTTTCGATTGCCGAAAGCTGCTCAGTGAGAGATGTTCCGGTTTGTCCCTGTCTCTGAGTCGAAACACGGACATATGAGAAATATTTCTTGAATGACATAAATGTTGTGAAGTTAAGGGTTAGCGGAATTCGTTTAAACCCTATCTTTTTTCAACATTTCCGTCAATATTTCGGGGTTCTCGCGCTTTACCCGTTCATAGATACCCCAAACAAGCAAAGCATATTCCCGCAGATTATACTCTGCTTCTGCCTGTTCTTCCGGCGTAAAATCAGGATAAACATCTTCAATTGTGATTCGTTTTTTCTTTTCAAACATCAAGGTTTAATTCTTGTTTCCGTTTTGTTTTCGCCCAAGTTCTGTAAGACAGACTAAACCGAGCGCGATTGCATTGAAAAGATAAGCGTAGTAACGCTGCTGCCAGTCTTGATTTAGTTTGTGATAGCGGTTTAATTCAGGATATTTGGACACCAGAAACAAAGCAGTTTTGTCTTTGGTTGGTCGTTCATCGTTTTGACAAAATTGACGATTGATAAAATTACCGTCATAACGCAAAACTTTAATTCTTTGTTTCCGGTATAAAATTTCGAGGTTCTCGGTAATCTCAACAAGTAAAGGTGATCCTTCTTGTGATTTGTTCAATTTACGAATAGCAATTCTGTCGATCTGGAATCTGCCAGCAATTTTTACCAAAAATCTTTCCAGAACTTTGCAGATTTCATCTTTTGTTTTGAGCTTGGAAAGCGAGGCGACACCGTAAAAAATCAGCTTATTATGATGAAAGACGGCATAGCCAAGCCGGTGTCTGCCCGGCACAATGGAAAAAATCGTTTTGATTTTATTCATTTTGGTTTTTGATTTAATTACTAAGCCTGCTAAAGATAGGCAAGTTTATTAGCCAATTTCGTAATGTGTCTTCGGATAATAGTCTTGTCGTTTTCAGTTAAATGAGGACTATTAAACATTTCCTCATAAGAGCAGGAATTAATGTGTTCGTCTAATTTTTCCCTGTCTCTGATTGAGAAAAGCCAACTGTATTTCTTAAGATTTTCTTCAATCTCGCGGCGGCAGTCGTCAAACAAGTCAGGAAACATTTCCTTCAAATCCGAATTATAAATAAGCATCAGTTTAACTGCTGTTTTAAGATTGGGATGTGAATTACTTTTTTCATAATGCGAGATACTATCGCTTGAACGATGACCAAGCAGTTTGGCAACTTGTTTTAACTCAAGACCGTTTGCTTGGCGAATTCGCCATAACGCATTGATGGGAATATATTTTTGTTTTTCCATACTTTTGTTTTCATTTAATGATGGAGTTGGAATTTTTTTTGAGAAGAAAATTACCTAAACCAAGCGTAACAACGAAATAACTTCTGTTGCAGACTGTAAATTCAGACACTTATATAAGTTTTTATCCACAGTTTATTCACTTCTGACAAGCCCTTTATTAAATCATTACAAAATATTTATAAATACTTGAGAAAATAAATTGTTGTTGAGGTTCCTTAAACTTGACACGCGCATTTTATTGGCTTAAAATCCCGCTCATTCATTTTCATTTATTTTTCCTGCGAGCAAAGGGTTATCTCAAATCTTATGTAGTTTCGTTTTTCTTTTTCTTTAGGGTGCGTTAAAAGGTTTTTCCTGCGGCTTTATATGTATTTTCCAAACTAAAGAAAAGGAGATAAAACCATATGTCTTCCACTACGGAAGTAATTTCGCGCTGGAGCACGCTGATCGAAGACTTCAATATGTCGCCGCAGGACTTCTACAATGAGGTCACGAAAGCGATTGAAAAACGACAAATCCCGAACGCCAAGATCGAACGGATTCAGATGAAAGAAGGCAACTTCTTTTCCGCCAAGCGCGAATACTTAAGTATCTCGTGCAATAAGGATTTCTATTTCGCGATTTGCGCCGCGCCGTTCGGCACGGGCTTTTTCGTTTCGTGGTGGCTGCTCGACCCGCCCGACGGTTTTTTGTCGTCGGTCTTTTCAACCACCGCCGCGCTTGCCAAAGGCTTCGTCAAGCCATGGACGTATTACCGCGTGGACGCGGCGAACATGTTTCAGACGGTAACGCACACGGCGATTCTCGAAGTCATTGACCAGGCGACTTCCGGGAAAGGCATCAAAAGCTTGACCGCCGAAGAGAGAAAACCGATTATGCGCGATTTCTTTAAGTAGGCGGTTTTTTTAATTAATCAAAACAGCTTCCAATCCGTTTCCGGCGGAGCGATTTCACTGCGTTTCGGCTTTGAAATTGTACCGGGAATAGGTCAAGAAATAATAAAATGAACGGAGATGCTTTAGTTCCATATCAATCAAACCTGCCTGAATCAACACAAGCAGAGGTTGAGGCAGCTTTGTCGAAAGCGTTTTCGGCTTGGGAAACACGCGGTAGAGGCTGGAATCTATTTGACTTTCCGATTGAAATAGAACCGCCGTTTCTGCCGCTCTATTATCTCGTCAGCATTCCCGAAGCGCCTGTTTTCGATGACGGCAGAAAACAATCATTTTGGAGTGATTTGTTTAGTAATCCAACCGACAACTCAGGGGCTTTGACTTCGTATCGAAAGCAGGTCGGCGATTATAAATCAATGATTGAAGAAGCCTCAGAACCTTTATTCTGCCAGTATTACAACGCCGAATTCGTTGAACTGCAACTCGTGTTGCCGAAAGATTTGAAGCTGACGAAAGGAACGGCGGAAAATCTGCTCCTCAGTTTCAGTCATCTCGCGCATCCGGTCGGCTTCGAGGTTATCGGCAATCAAAGAGAAATCGTCATTCAATTCGTTTCAACGGAAAAAGACTCGCTTCAGGTCAGGCAGCAACTCAAGGCGCATCTGCCGAATTGTTTTATCAGGGAAACCTCGGATTATCTTTCAGACTTATGGATCAACGGCGAAGCATATCCTTTGATGGTTGATTTCGGACAGATCGGAAGAGC
>JALHNX010000135.1 GCA_022843305.1 Pyrinomonadaceae bacterium
TTTGCAACCTTGCTGACGCGCGGGTTTCTGCTTTTGGGCGTTTGTTCGGGGTTTTTCTCTTGCGGCATCGAGAGTTTCTCCTGTTTAGAAAAAATTCGCAAAAATATTGGTAAATCGGCGGAATGATAGCACAGAACGGGGCAATCAGGAATTATGAATGATGAATGATGAATGATGAATTGTGTGTCCTAAGAAAAATATCGGTTGTCCTAAAACTTTTATGACATGGACTAAAGCGTTCAGTCCGTGTCCTAAAGGTTTCAGTCCGCTCATTTTTTCGTTTTTTGTAATTTTAAATTTCTGTTTGGTTTTGAGAGTTTCGGACAATAAAAAATCAGTGAGCCGCCCTCAAGAAGCGGCTTTTTTCTTTTAATTCGTAATTCGTAATTTGGAATTCGTAATTAAAATTTAACGGATTCGCTTCGCAAATTTAGATAGGCGCGGCGGCGGTGAATTCTTCGATCTCGTCAACGCTCATCACGCTGAAATGTTCGACTTCCGGGTCGCGCCCGAAGGAAAATGCCAAATCCATCAAATTCGTAATGCTTTCGTCCGGCGTTTTGCCGCCGAATTCGGCTTCCATAATTTCCGTTTCGCCCGCTCTGGTTATATTAAGCGTTACTTTATAGTTTTTCATAGGTCTAAAAATCTATCACAAAACAGGCGAAATTTTAAGCCGGGAAACGAGGTCAGGAATTATGCGACACCGATTTTCGGACAGATGTTCTCCAACACGCATTCCGCGCATTTCGGTTTGCGGGCGTTGCAAATTTTTCTGCCGTGCGTGATGAGCCAGTGCGGGAACATCACCCAATGTTTGCGCGGGACGAGTTTCGCCAAATCCTTTTCGATCTTTTCGGGCGTTTTTTCTTCGGTTAAACCCAATCTGGTTGAAAGGCGCAAAACGTGTGTGTCAACAACTACGCCCGACGCGATGCCGAAGGCGTTTCCCAAAACGACGTTGGCGGTTTTTCGCGCCACGCCGTTCAAAGTTAATAATTCGTCCATCGTGCGCGGAACTTCGCCTTTGAAATTATCAACCAATTTTTGCGCCGCGCCTTGAATGCTCTTTGTTTTATTGTTGAAAAAGTTGATTGATTTGATGTCGTGCGCGAGTTCTTCCGGCGCGACATTTAAATAATCCTGCGGCGCGCGGTATTTGCGGAAAAGCGTCGCGGTTACGATATTCACGCGTTCGTCGGTGCATTGCGCGGAAAGAATCGTGGCGACCAGCAATTCAAATGCGTTCGTGTGATTCAAAGCGCAATGCGCATCCGGGTATTCCTTTTTTAATCTTTTTATTATTTCGTCGGTGCGTTTCTGTCTGTCGGCAATCATTTGCATTTAGGCTAAAAAAGAAAAGCCGAAAATGCAAATTCAAATGGGTTTCTGTAAAATTAACATTTGAAATTGCGTCAGTTGTCAGTTGTCAGTTGTCCGTTGCAAACAATTTTGCAGATAACAACTGACAACTGACAACTGACAACTGACAAATAAATGAAAGTTCCTTTACTTGATCTAACCGAACAAAATCAAACTTTAAGACCGGAAATCGAAGCGGCTTTGGGGCGCGTTTTAGATACGAACGGATTTATTCTCGGCGCGGAAGTTGCCGCGCTTGAGAAAGAACTGGCTGATTATTGCGGCACGAAACACGCAATCGGCTGTGCTTCGGGAACGGACGCGCTGCTTCTCGCTTTGATGGCTTTTGATGTCGGCGCGGACGGTGAAGTTATCACCACGCCGTATAGCTTTTTTGCGACCGTTTCTTCGATTACCCGTCTGGGCGCAAAGCCGGTTTTCGTTGACATTGACCCGCAAACTTATAACCTCGACATTTCGCAGATCGAAGCGAAAATCACCGAACGAACGAAGGCGATCCAGCCCGTGCATCTTTACGGGCAATGCGCCGAAATGTCAGAACTTCGCAAAATCAGCGAAAAATACGGAATTCCGCTCGTCGAAGACGCGGCGCAGGCAATCGGCGCGGAAGAATTCGGAATCCGCGCCGGCGCAATGAGTGAAATCGGCTGTTTCAGCTTTTATCCATCGAAAAACTTGGGCGGAATGGGCGACGGCGGATTTATGACGACCGACGACGACGCGCTCGCGCACAAACTGAACGCGCTCCGCGTTCACGGTTCGTTCGAGCGTTATTATCATAAATGGATCGGACTTAATTCGCGGCTCGACGGTTTTCAGGGCGCGGTTTTACGCGTCAAACTGCCTTTCTTGGATGCGTGGTCGGAGGCGCGAAAGGCGAACGCCGATTTTTACCGCGCTGCATTTACCGACGCGGGTTTGACAGAACAGATCGCGTTGCCGTTCGAGCGCGAAAACGTGCGGCATATTTATAATCAATTCGTCATCCGCGTTCCCGAACGCCGCGATGAATTGAAACAGTTTCTCGCGGAAAACGAGATCGGCACGGACATTTATTATCCGGTTTCGCTGCATCAACAGGAATGCTTTGAATATCTCGGATATAAAACCGGCGATTTTCCCGAAAGCGAACGGGCTTCCAAAGAAACGCTCGCGCTGCCGATTTTCCCCGAATTGAAACGCGAACAGCAGGAATACGTCGTCGCAAAGATCGCCGAATTTTTTGCCTGAACGCGAAACCGATATTCGGCAGACGGTATCGGTATTAAATTGGGAAGGGATAATCTTTCTTTTTGCATTTCAATGTAGAATGTAGAATGTAAAATGTAAAATATTTCAAAATCGTGACGGAACAGATAAAAATTATCGAAACGAAAAATTGGAAGGGGCGCGTTATTTTGATCCTCCTGATTATTGCCGCGCTTGTTTTCGGGTGGTTTTCCATCAGTTGGCAGATCGGCAATATGCTGGCGGCTTTGACTCCGGCAAATCAGCCGAATGCGAGGACGATTGCCGATTTCGCGCACGGTTTAAGCCCGCGCGACCCGATTACGAATTGGCTCAAAGCGAATATCGAAAAAGATACTTTTTCGCCGCAAAGCCTCGATAACGCGGCGGCATATATGGAAGAAGCCGTTCGCTACGCGCCGCTCGATTACCGTTACTGGCTCGAACTCGGACGCGCTTACGAGCAGAACGAAAATTACGAAAAGGCTGAAAAAGCCTTTCTTCGCGCCGCCGCCGTCGCGCCGAATTACAGCAATGTTCACTGGCATATCGGCAATTATTATCTGCGGCGCGGGCAGGAGACGGAAGCCTTTGCCGCGCTCGGAAAATCCGCCGAAACCAGCGCGGTTTATCGTGAACAGGTTTTTTCGGTCGTCTGGGAATATTTCGAGAAAGATAAAACAAAGCTCGAACAACTGGCAGGCGAAAAATCCGATATACGCGCCGGTTTGGCAAAATTTTATGCCGCGAAGGAATTGCCCGAAGACAGTTTGCGAATCTGGAATACTTTGACAGAACAAGATAAAACGCGGAATCAGGACATTGCCAGATTAATCGCGCAGGCACTCTATGACAAGCGATTTTACCGTTCGGGAATCGAGTTCGTCCGGCAGCTCGGCATTGAACCGCAGGCAACCGCCGAAACCGTGCAGAACGGCGGGTTTGAAGCGCAGATCGCGGTGGACGCGAAAGATGCGTTTTTCGGCTGGAAATACAGCAAGAAGGACAGGGTTGAAATCAATACCGACCCGATGAAGAAAAAGGAAGGCAATAAAAGTCTGCGCGTTACCTTTAACGGCTTTACGGGTATCGAAATCAAAAATTTACTGCAAATCGTGACGGTCGAGCCGAATAAAAAATATCGTCTGAATTTCTGGCTGAAGACCGAAAATTTAAAGAGCGCGGGAACGCCCGCTTTTGAAATAGTCAACGCGAACGACGAAAAAATTATCACGGTCGGCGCGGCTTTTCCGAACGAAACGCAGGATTGGACTTTAACGGCAATCGAATTTACCGCGCCGCCGAATGCGGAAGCGATTGCGATTCGGCTTGACCGCGCCTATTGCGGCGATGCCTGTCCGATTGTCGGCACGTTTTGGGTTGACGATTTCAAATTGGAGAAGATTAATTAAACCTCGAAAAACAAAATGGCAAAAGACATCGAACAAACTTTGACGAGTAAAATCATTTTTCTTCTGCTCACCGTCTGCATTGTTTTCACGACGCTGGCTTACGGCACGGTGCATCAGCCGACCATCGCTTTGTTTTATCTGATGACGGCGGCGATTGTCGTTTTATGGGTGGTTGATTCTTTTCTGACCGGGTTTTTTCGCTTTAATAAGAGTCTTTTGCAGATTCCGGTAATCGGCACGGTCATTTACGCGCTGATTCAGATAATCCCGTTCGGAACGCTGGCGGAAATCGGCGGAGTTTCGGGAATCGGGCGGACGATCTCGCTCGAACCTTTCTGGACGCAGATGTTCGCGCTGCATTTTCTCGCGCTGTTTTTTATCTTCGCGGCTTCGCTGACCTTTCTGGACAGCGCGAGCCGTCTGCGGAAAATGGTTTTGCTGATTACGATTTTCGGGTTCGGTTTCTCGTTTTTCGCCATTTTGCAGTCGGTTTTAAGTCCGACGAAGATTTACGGGATTTACGAGGTCGAATACGCTAACCCGTTCGGTTCGTTTGTTAATCGCCATAATTTCGCGGCGTATATCGAAATGACGATTGCCGTGCCGCTCGGTTTGTTGTTTACCGGCGCGATTGCGCGTGATAAACGTTTGATTTACCTGACGGCAATCGGTTTGATGGGCATCGCGCTGCTTTTGAGCGGTTCGCGCGGCGGTTTGGTTTCGTTGCTGGCGATGCTCGTTTTCATTCTGATTTTGACAAATAAATCTCATGGTTCGGGACAGATCGCGCTGAAAGTCGGGCTGGCGATTTTGCTGGTCGCGGTGCTGGTCGGCGGTTCGATTCTGATCGGCGGCGAATCGTCGCTGACGCGTTTTGCCGAAACCGCCGTTTCAAACGACATTACGACCAACCGGACACATATCTGGAACATAACGCTTCAGGTGATCAAAAACAATCTGCCGTTCGGCGCGGGCATCGGCGCGTTCGCCGCCGCTTACACGCCATATGATACGATGAACGGCATCGAGCGCGTCGAACAGGCGCATAACGATTATTTACAGATTTTAGCTGATGCCGGAATTGTCGGACTGATCTTAGCAGGATTTTTTATTTACGGGCTTTTCCGAACGGGCTTGCAAAGCATCAAAACCGACAATCTTTACCGTCGCGGCGTGGCTGTCGGCGCACTGGCGGGCTGTTTTGCGATTCTTGTCCACAGTCTTTTTGATTTCGTGCTTCATACAACCGCCATCACGGTTTTATTTTTAACTCTGGTTTCGCTCGTGGTCGTCAGCGGCAGACGCTTTTCGGATGACGACCACAGTTATGAACGCCGCCGAAGCCGAAAAGCAAGCGTAACACCCATCGAACAGAAACGCCGCCGGCTCGAAACAACCGATGAACAAATTTAGAAGCTGTTTGAAAACCCGAAAGACGATAAAAAAACAAGCATTTAAACTTGTGATTCGACGGCTTTTTCCTTGCGGCGCGGGCTTAAGAAACTAAAAACAAACCAGATCACGCCGTGCGAAACGTAAACGGCGGATATAATCAGCAGAGCGTATTGCGAATAAAGCCAGATCACCATTCCGAGCGCGACGATCAGCAGAACGATGTAAATATTTGTCCTGCCCGTGCCGACTGTTTTAAAGCTCGTATATTTAAGCGTGCTGACCATCAAAAGTCCGAGAATTCCGAGCAGAATAATTATTAAAATCCCGTAAAACCGCGCTAAATCATCGCCGTAAGTATTAAGCGGCATCGGCGCGAAATGAACGATTGAAGCCAATAAACCGGCTGACGGCGGAATCGGCAGACCGACGAAATTTTTCTTGTCGGATTTGGTCGCGCCTTCAATTAAAACGCGCGGTCGTGTGGCTTGCAAATTAAACCGCGCCAGCCGAAACGCGCCGCACATCAGATACATAAAAAGCAGAAAAACGCCTAAACTGTGCGCCGAACTCTGTTCACTGAAAACCGCGCCGATGCCCCAGGCGTAGATCAACGCGATCGGCGCGATGCCGAATGTCAGAACGTCGGCGAGCGAATCGAGCTGGACGCCGATTTCGGTTGCCGTGCGCGTCATTCGCGCAACGCGTCCGTCGAGCGTGTCGAAAAGTATCGCAAGACCGATAAAAACGCCCGCGTAATTGAAAAATGAAGCGGCGGTTTCGGGATTTGTATAAACGAACTGAAAACCGCGAATCGAATAAAGAACGGCGAGAAAGCCCATCAGGATATTTGCCGCCGTGAACGCCGTCGGAAACAGGTAAAGTCCTTTTTTTAAGCCTTTATGAGGCGGATCCGGATTTATTTCTTCGGTTTCCATATTAATTTAACCTGGCGATAATCGTTTCGCCGCCAATCACGCGGTCGCCGGCTTTGACCAAAACCTCGACTTCGTTCGGCATCAGCAAATCGGTGCGCGAGCTGAATTTTATCAAACCGAATTTTTCGCCGAGTTTCAAATTATCGCCTGTTTTGCTCCAGCAGACAATTCGCCGCGCGACGATTCCGGCGATCTGTGTGCAGACGACGGTCATTTTTTCGCCCTCGATGGTCAGCGAATTGCGCTCGTTTATCAAGCTCGCTTTGTCGCTCGTCGCCGGATTTTTTTTGCCTTTGATGTATTCGACTTTGACGATTTTTCCGGCAATCGGTGCGCGGTTGACGTGAACGTCGAGCGGGGAAAGAAAAACGCTGACGAATTTTCCGTTCTCGCGTTCTTCGACCCGCGTCACGCGTCCGTCAGCCGCCGAAACGATAATATCGGCTTCAACGGGAATATTTCTCTGCGGATCGCGGAAAAAATACGCCATAAAAGCGGTGAGCAAAATAAATAAAGCAAAGCCGATTAAAGGCGTGATACCGCCGACCCAATAATAAAGGACGGCGAAAAAGACGGCGATGATCAGCGTTGCCAAAACAAAAGGAATTCCTTCTTTTACCATAAAAAAATGTCGGATTTTAGATGTCGGATTTATTAGCAAAACCAACATCAACATCTAGAATCCGACTTCCTTAAAGATTTTACGTTAATTCAGCCGATTTGAAAAATAAAAAAGCCCGATGTTTTCGAACATCGGGCACAGAGGAGGATTGCATGAAAGAGAGGTTTGACTATCTTATCGGGTTTTCCTTCGCATAACTGTAGGCGCACCACGCGCAGATCAAATGAACTATCCAGCCCAGTGTTCCGACCGAACCAATCCACGAAACGCCTGTCAGAACGAGCCATAAAATTCCGACAATAATTCGACCGTTATAAACTTGACCGACTCCGGGTACTAATAAACTTAAAATTCCTGCTATCCAAGGTTCTCGCATCTTTTTGAAAATTACCTCCAGTTTTCAATACGACGCGAGGTTCGTTTTGTTCCAAAAATTTCTTAAAGTTTTTTGACATCAACAATTTTTCCGCGAAAAGCCCGTAAAACCTTCTTGACCGACGGATGTTTTTGCGCGAAGACGAGCATTTCTTCCGGTGTCGGGTTTTCGGTCAGCACGGGCAGGTCGTCGGTTTCATCATCGGTGTCGAAATCGGGAATCTCAAAAACGGGTTTCGCCCGCGCAGTTGCCGTCGCCAAACCGTTTTGATTTTCCGAATGACCTGAAAATCCGTTTGATTGTTTTTCACCGATTAATTCTTCGGCGATTTTGGCGGCATTCGGAATTCGGAGAAGATTTTCGCCCGTCCGCAAAAGTTTGTTTTCATAAGCCGTGTCGAGCTTATCCTCGTCGAAATGTATGAGGTCTTCCGCGGAGATCGGCGGCATTTTGACGGGCATCGAAGCGATAAGATCAAACGATTTATGTTTTGTGGCGGTTTGTTCCGGTTCGTCGTCCGGTGTCCATTGACCGTTATTCGCCGGATTTTGTTCTATTTTTATTTCAGATCTCAAATTTGAAATTTCAAATTGATTTTCTTCCTTTAACTTTGAAACTTCGGACTGAAAATTATCTTTGCCGTCCGAAAATTCGGAAATTTCTTTAACATCGAATTTGAAACCCAAGATCTGAATTTCCGGCGTTAATTCGGTTTCTTCAACTGCTGAAATCGCACTTGAAACAGCAGGCGTTTCCGACAAAGCGGTTGCCGCCGCGCCGGTTGCGGAATTTGTGGAAAAATTGTTTTGATTCGGAGTTTGAACCTTGGGATTTGAAACTTCCTTTGTCGGAAACGGAACATCTTCCAAAGGAAATTCAACTTTCAAAGTTTTTTTTTCCGGCGGCGTTTCGGCTTGAACTATATTTTCTGAAGAAATATTGCCGTTTGAAAGCGCATTTTCGAGTTTTGCCAGACGTTCTAAGATTTTTTCAATCGGCGCAACGCGGCGCATTTCGATCAATTTTACCAAGCCGATTTCCAGAACATAGCGCGATTGCGTCGCTTCGCGCAGTTTCGATTCGGTTTCGCTTAAGGAATTAAAAAAGCGGATCAAATCGGATTCGGAAAAATGGAGCGCGTATTTATTCAGCTCGTCGGGACTTAAAATCGCGGTTTCGAGCAGATGTTCGCTGTCGCCCGCGACTTTGGCGATCAGCAAATCGCGGAAAAACGAAAGCAAATCGCGGCAGTAATTTCGCAAATCGTGTCCGCGCGCGATCAGATCGTCAACGACGTTCAAGGCTTCAGCGGGTTTGTTATGCGCGATTGAAGTTACGATGCGCACGAGCATTTCGGCGCTCGCCAAACCGAGCGCGTTCGCCACGTCGGGAACTTCGATGCGTTCGCCCGAAAAGCTGATGACCTGATCGAAATTCGATTGCGCGTCGCGCATCGAACCTTCGCCCGAACGCGAGATTTCGCGCAGGGCTTCCTCGCTAATATTGATCTTTTCGGCTTCGGCGATGAGTTTGAGCCGCGCAAAGATTTTGTTGAGCGGAATCGTCCGAAACTCGAATTCCTGACAGCGCGACAAGATAGTAACGGGAACTTTATGCAGTTCGGTCGTCGCCATCACAAAAGCGACGTTCGGCGGCGGTTCTTCCAAAGTCTTCAAAAGCGCGTTAAACGACGAATTTGAAAGCATATGAACCTCGTCAATGATAAAAATCTTGTAGCGGTCGCGGGCGGGCGCGATGTTGATGCTTTCCAAAATTATCTCGCGGATGTCGTCAACGCCGGTGTGCGAAGCCGCGTCGAATTCGAAAACGTCTATCGAACGGCTTTCGGAAATCTCGATGCACGACGGGCAGGCGTTCGCGTCGTCGGGCGAACAGGGAATCGGGTTCGGTTTCGCGGTTTTATGGCAATTTAAGGCTTTCGCTAAAAGCCGCGCGGTCGTCGTTTTGCCGACTCCGCGCGCACCCGAAAAAAGGTATGCGTGATGCAGACGGTCGTGTTCGATGGCGTTGCGCAAGGTTTGCGTGATTGCCTCCTGACCCGTAACTTCTTCAAATGTTTGCGGTCGCCATTTGCGGGCGATAACTTGATACGACATATATTGAAGGATTTTTCTCGAACTTTATTCTGAGAGATTAATTTTAGAGTGTTTTGGGCGGAAAGGAAAGTGTAAAAAAGTTTCGGTAGTGTCCGAATAAAGAGTGGTTGAATAATCAGTATAGTGAGCGGTAGCGAACACGTTTCTTTTACGGCATAATTTTTGGTTATGCAAAACGACTCGCTACCGCTCGCTATACTGATTAAAACGCTCACGTTTAGTTCAGATTTTAGGTTAAATCAAGCCAACCTGAAACCTGAAACTTTTTATCGCGACAAATGGTTGATTTTGTTGATTGCCTGCGCGAGTTCCGCCCGCGTTAAAGCGCGACTCGGATTAAAGGAATTTCCGTCGAGTTTCAAAAATCCTTTTTGCAGCGCGACCGCGACATATCCGCGATATTGAATGGGAATTTGCGAATAATCAGCCACGCCGGTTGATAAAAATGTAGTTGAAACAAGATTTTCAAGATTAGCGGCTTTGACAAACGCGACCGCCGCGACGAGTTTGGTTGTTAATTTATCGGGATAAAACGCGCCGCCCGTGTTTGCATCGTAAATCAATCTGCCGCTTGGATTCGATTGAACGCTTTCGACGACGCTTCGCGTATAACGGTCTTTCACGTCCGCATATATCTGCGAGCCCGCGACAAACTGCAAAACCGTTCCGTTGCGGACAAATGTTTCGGCAAATTCGGCGCGGCTGACGGGCGAATTCGGGCGAAAAACTTTGCCTTGCGGAAGCATTACGAATTTCCGAATCGTTTCGAGAATCGAATCACGCGCATCGAGCGGCAGGGAATTTATATCGTTCAGACGCGAATAATCAACCTTTGAAATTTCGACCAGACCGAAATAATTTTGCGCCGTGCCGATATTTGCCGTGTGCGAAACGGCGGCTTGAAAATCGCGGCTCGACGGATTATAAAGATTGACTTTTTCGCGTCTGCCCGTCAAACCCGTCAAATTCAGATTGTTTGAAACGCTCTGCAATTGACCGTTTGAATCGCTGACTTTCAAGCCCAAATCGTTCGGACTCAAACCCCAACCGATTGTCACCGAAGCCTGAACCGTATTTTCGGGCAGTGAAAAATTCGAGGTCGAAACCGTTCCGGGCAAAGCCGTCTGATTGAATGAATGAACGACCGAAGTCGAAAATTCGACCGCTTTATTTTCCAACACCGAACGGAAAAGTCCGGTTTGACGCGCCGGAAACGCGGATTCGAGAACCGCCGCGTAAGCGTTCAGAAGCCCGGCGCCGACTTCGTGGCGATAATTTGTCGGCAGCGGCGTTGCCGAGCGTTGAAGAATATCCTTGATTTGTTTCGGCGTTAAATTCGGGTTGGCTTCAAGCATTAAAGCAATCGTTCCGGCAACCTGCGGCGCGGAAAAAGACGTTCCGCTCGCGGTCGTGTAAAAGGGAAGCTCGGCTGAATTTAATCTCTGCAAATCCGCTCCGCCAAGTCCCAGCATTCCCGTCTGTGTCGCCAAACTTCTCAAGCTGACGACATTAATACCCGGCGCGACGATTGACGGATTTTGAATCGCGTTGCCGAAAATTCCGCGCGACGAAAAGTTTGCCAGATTTCCTTTTTCATCGGTCGCGCCGACGCTTACGACCCACGGTGCGGCGGCGTAAGGATTCAGTGTTCCGTTGCCCGCGCCGCTGTTTCCAGCCGAGAAAACGACGTTGATATTGCGGTCGGTCAGCATTTTCGTCGCAACATTGACCGGATCGTTTTCGTCGTAGATCGTGTTTGCCGAAAAACTGCAATTAACGACCCGTGTGTTGTAACTCGCGCCTTTTTCGAGCAGATAATCGAAACCCGAAAGGACGTGAAATAAATTTGCGTCGCCCGCGCTTAACCCCAAAATATTCGCGCCCGGCGCGATGCCGTTGTATTTTCCGCCCGAACTCACACCGCTTGCCGCGACGATTCCCGCAACGAATGTTCCGTGACCGCTGATCAAATCCGTGTTCGGAACGTTTTCCAGCGGCAAGGGATTTACAAAACCGACCGGCAGACTTTGCGTGTCAACAAGCCGCACATTCTGCACGACTTTTCCGGCTAAATCGGGATGCAGCGCGTTGATGCCCGTGTCCAAAACGGCAACCGTCACGTTTCTGCCCGAAACCGGCGAGCCTAAGTTTTTTGTCTGCAAATCGCGGTCGGTCGCAATGCGCTGAACGGCGGTTTTATTAAAATACGGGTCGGAATTAAAAGTCAGCGTCCGATTGCCGTAAATCGAGCGAACGCTTTGCATTTGCGATGCGGCAATCAACTGCCCGCGAGTCGCCGTGACGGCAATCATCGGCAAAACGCGGAAAATCGTTCCGCTAATGATGCCGATTTGCTGTAACTGCGCCAGATCGGCGGCGGTCGGATATTGATGAAAAACGACCACGGAATTAACATTGCTGTCATCGGTCATCTGACTTAATTTGATTGCCAGTTCCGCGTCAACGCTTTGCAAACCGTTTGAGATATTGTTTGTTTGATTGTCCGCGCCGGTCAAAGTAATTCCGTCTGCGCCCGTCAGGGTAATTCCGTCTGCGCCCGTCAGGGTAATTCCGTCTGCGCCCGTCAGGGTAATGCCGTTCGGTTCTAAAAGCGAAAATGCGACCCCGTTCACCGTGTAGCCGACGATTGAATCAGCGCCCGTCAAAGTAATACCGTCCGCGCCCGTCAACGTTATACCGTCCGCGCCCGTCAACGTTATACCGTCCGCGCCCGTCAGAGTAATTCCGTCCGCGCCCGTCAGAGTAATTCCGTCCGCGCCCGTCAAAGTGATGCCGTTCGGATTGCGGACAATGATTGAATCTGCGCTGTAAGTCGTTCCGTCTGCGCCGGTTAAAGTGATGCCGTCTGCGCCCGTCAAAGTTATACCGTCCGCGCCCGTGAGAGTGATGCCGTCCGCACCTGTCAGAGTAATTCCATTCGTGCCGGTATAAGTCGAACCGTCTGCGCCGGTCAATGTAATGCCGTTCGGCAAAACCAGGGGAACTCCGTCAACGCCCGTCAAAGTAATTCCGTTTGATTGATAGCTGAGAAAACCGTCCGCGCCGGTTAATGTGATGCCGTCCGCGCCCGTCAGAGTGATCCCGTCTGCGCCCGTCAGAGTAATTCCGTTGGATTTTATGATGTTAATTCCGGCGTGAACCGAATTAAACGCAAAAACAACCAGCAGCAGTGAGCAAATTGTTTTGTAAAAAATTATCTGACTTTTCATTTACGCAGTTTTGTATAAAAAAAATACAAGAAAACCTTTTTCCGTATCAAAATAAAACAAATTTTGGAAGTTTTATGCTTAAAAGAACTGATACACAGTGCCTTTGGGCAATTAATATACCGTAAAATTTCATTAGCGCGAAACGAAGCCGAACCTTTTACCATTCCGATAGATCAGCCGTTTTGTATGGAAAACCGATTTATACAATCCGGCTGAAAATGATATTTCATCGAAACTTCAATCCGCGCTAACCTCTTATCAAAATTAATTTTCAACCGATTGGTTTAATCTGAGTTGAAAAGTTACGCCTTTTTCGATTCGCAGATTTTTGTTCGGCGATGAAATTGTTGTCGAACCATTCGAAGAAGCACTCGACGACTGCGAAAGCTGAATGCCGTTCAAAGTGCGTCCAAGAGTTTGCGTTGTTCCGCCGAGGGTTTTTCCCGCCGTGTTTGTCACTCCGCCGACCGTGCCGGTTGTCGTGTTGACCACGCCCCCAACCGTATTAGTAACGCCGCCGAGCAGACCACCGCCGCCCGAACTCGTTCTCGAAACGCTTCCCGAATTTGTCGAACTGCCCGAAATATCCGAATCCGACGTGTCGCCAAGCGACGTGTTCGCGCTTGCCTGCGTTATCGAAACAATCGTTGCGCTGATCGGCGCGCTTAGATTTTTTCCTTCGAGTCGGTCAAAAACGACCCCGAGTTTCGACTGCGCGTTGTTTTTTGTTTTTTGCTTAACCTCGGTAACGCGTCCGATCAGCCGCGAACCTTTCTGGACGACCGTTTGACCCTTCTGCTTGATGGCTTTGGTCGTTGTCAAAACGACCTTATCGCCGACGGACATTTTATTAACGTCCAAAGTTTGTTGTAATTGAGCTTCGATGCTCGTGCCCGACTGCAGCAGAACGCCGCTGTTTTGGTCAGAAACGGTTTTTTGTTTCTGGGCAAACCCGGAAACGCTTAATAGAAGAACTAAAAAAATACCGGTTACAATTTTTTTCATAATGTCTATGCCTCCGTAAAATTTTAAGGGGAAAGCATTAATTGCTCAAAATCTTTTTGAGCTGCCGATAGTTCCCACTTTAAATAATGAAACTTGAGAAAAACTTGAGGCGGGCGGCAAACAATTTTAAAAATTCAAGTTTTCCTCAAGTTTTTAAATATATAGTCGGGATATTATGGCGATGACATTATCATTCCACGAAAATCTCGACTACGCGGAAACGGCACAAAGTTTTGAAAAAAGTTTCTCCGCGCCGAGTTATTCCTCCGGTGCGGGCGAACGGATTCATCTGTTTGCCGATAAAATGCGGATTCCGAAATTTACAAATCATATTTCGCGCCCGCGTTTGATCGAACTTCTGAAAAAATCAACGACGCAGAACGGCGCGACGCTGATTACGGGACGCGCCGAAACCGGCAAAAGCGCGCTTGCCGCCGAATTGGCGGAAAATTACAAACGCGTTGCGTGGTATCAGATTGACACGGCGGAAACCGACTGGAATTTGTTTGCGCGTTATTTCGCCGAAATTTTTAATGAGGATTTTGAAGAATTAAAACATTCGGCGGGCGAAATAATCGTTTTTGTCGAAAAACTTTTTGCCAGTATCGCCGAAAAATCCGATGAACCGATTTTAATTGTTTTGGACGACGTTCATAATATTTTCGATGCCGCGTGGTTTGCCGAATTTTTTGTCAGTTTGCTTTACACGCTGACACCGGCGCATCATCTGGTTTTGCTTTCGCGCACCAAACCGCCGCAGCCGCTCTGGCGTGTTCGTTCAAAACAGGTTTTGGGCGTGATTGACGAAAAGCTGCTCGCCTTTAATCTCGCCGAAACAAAAGAGTTTTTTAATCAATTCGGCGACGCGAAAAAAGACGCGGCGCAGGCGTATAAAAAATCCTTCGGACGAATCTCGCGGCTGAAAAAATACACCGAAACAGTTTGAAACCGATTCGCAAAACTCGCGGTTTAGAAAAAAATCTCAAAAATGCCTCAAAAAAATTTACTTTTTTGAGGCATTTTACATTTTCAAATTTCAATTTTGCATTAAAAAACGGTTGTTTTTCTGCAATTTAATGTAGAATGCAGAATGTAAAATGTAGAATGTTTTTTTGCTTTTGAGTTTACAGCAGGTTTCTGAAATCAATCTTCAATGCCAAGACCGAATTTTTTTCTGCGGACAAAACTTCTCCCGCCGCGGGCAGTTTCCGAAATTTTGCCGCGTCCGCGCCTGACCGAAAAATTGCAAGCTAATCTAAATTCGACGATCACGATGGTTGCCGCCGACGCGGGGTGCGGCAAAACGACGCTGATTGCCGATTTTCTGCGTCATCAAACGCGTCAATCGGTCTGGTATCAGCTCGATTACACGGATGCCGACCCGTTTGTTTTTCTCGGCTACATCGCGCACGGTATCAAAAATTTCGCGCCCGGATTCGGCGAAATGATTTTACCTTATTTGCAGGAAGCAAACGACGAGCTTTTGCGTTTTCCCGAACGTGCGGTTGATTTACTGCTCAATGAAATTCTCGAAAATATCGAACAGCCGTTTTTTCTGGTGCTGGACGATTATCATCACATCGGGCGCGAAACGGTCGTTCACAAACTGGTTGACCGTCTGCTTCAATATTCGTCCGACATAATTCATCTGATAATCACGACGCGCGATTTGCCGCCGCTGGCGATTATGCGCCGCCGCACGCAATCCGCCGCGCTCGTCATCACCCGCGACGATCTGCTTTTTACCGACGATGAAGTGCGCGAATTATTTCGCAAAACGCTGAATGTCGAGCTGAAAGACACGGAAATCGCCGAATACCGCGCCCGCACACACGGCTGGATTACGGCTCTGCAGCTTGTTCGCCAGGTCGCCGAACAGGAAATTTACGCGCACACGGACAAACCGACGCTCGATTTGAGCGAAATGCTCGATCAATCGGAAAAGGACATTTTCGATTATTTTGCCGAGGAGGTTTTTGCTCACGAATCCGAGGAAACGCAAAAACTTTTGCTTCATCTTTCCTTGCTCGAATCTTTGCCGCTCGATGTCTGCAGCCGTCTTTTTCCCGAAATGCGCTGTTCGGCGGTGTTGCCCGAACTCGTGCAGAAAAATGTTTTTTTAACGGTCGCGGGCGATAAAAAAACAAGCGAAGTTTACCGGCTTCACCCGCTTTTCAGAGATTTTCTTCAACGCCGTCTGCGCTCGGAAATCGGTCGCGCCGCGCTTGAAAAAGAGCGAAACCGTCTGGCTGAATTTTACTTCAGCGAAAATCAATGGGAAAAAGCCCTGCCGTTTTTGCTCGAAGCCGAAAATTTCGACAAAGCGGCGGAAATTGTCGGGGAAAAAGGCGGCGAATGGATCGAAGTCGGGGCTGGTTTGACGCTCGAAAACTTTATCGAAAAAATCCCGCTCGCGTCGTTAGAAAAATTTCCGCGCGCGCTTCTGCATAAAGCCGAAATTGCGCGTCTTCGAGGCGAATCCGAAAAATCCACCAAACTATTAAATCGCGCCGTCAAACTTCTCGAAAACGAAAACGATAAAACGGGGCAAGCCGAAGCATTGCATTCGCTGGCGAGTCTGGCGCGGCGCAAAGGCGAGAACGCGGCGGCTTTCGATTTTTTGGAAAAAGCCGAAAATCTGGTTGATGACGGCGCGGAAAGCTATCTGAAATGCGCTAACACGCGCGGGCTTTGCCTGATCGCGCAAGGTGCTTGGTCAAAGGCTGAACAGCAAT
>JALHNX010000136.1 GCA_022843305.1 Pyrinomonadaceae bacterium
TTCCTCACTGCGTTTGATAATCTCGGCAGTCAAACTCCGCACCACCGTCCAAGCGCCCCGCTCCCCGCTCATCGCGCTCACCAATTCCCGCTCCTCCGCTTCGCTCAGAATGGTGAAATTACTTAATTTTCCGCCTTCATCCTCTATTAACTTTGAAAGAATGGAAACAAAATGTTTTCCCGCTTGTTCGATCAGGCGATCTTCAAAAAGGTCGGAAAAATATTCAAAATATCCTTTGATTTTATTTCCCTCATTTTCCAGAAAAAGTGTCAGGTCGAATTTAGCCGTGTTGGTTGATAATTGCTCTATTCCGGCAATTATCCGGTTGAAACTTTTCGTTGCAGGTATCGAATTCTGGTAATCGAAAACCACGTCAATCAATGGTATTTCATTCAAATTTCTTTCGATTCCGAGCCATTCGATCAGTTTTTCAAATGGAATATCCTGATGCTCGACGGCTTCAAGCACGGTTTGTTTTATTCTTTGTGTAGTCTTCTTGATTGTCGGATTGCCGGTTAAATCTATTTTGAGCGGTAGTAAATTAACGAAAAATCCGACCTGATTTTCGATTTCTTTTTTTGTTCGATTGGCAAAGGGCAATCCGATAACGAATTCTTTTTGTCCCGAATATTGATAAATTAACAAGCTGTAAGCCGCCTGTAAAAACATATTCAGAGTTAATTGATTTTGCCGGCAGTATTCATTTATCCGATCAAATAACGCGGACGAAATTTCGATTGAATTTCTTTTTCCGGCAATGGAAAGTTTGCCGGTCTTCAAGTTTTTAAAGGGTAAATCAAGTCGTGGAGGTTGTTCGGAAAATTGATTTTGCCAGTATTCAAAATTTTGTTGGAATTTCACGGTTTGCCGCGATTCCCTCTGCCAGACTGCATAATCGCCGTATTGAATCGTCAGTTCGGGCAAATTCGGGTCTTCGCCTTTGGAAAACGCCTCATAACAGCGGGATAATTCATCTATCAAAAGCATTAACGACCAGCCGTCGCAAATAATGTGGTGCATTACGACGATTAAAATTTGCGAATTTTCAGAATTTTCAAATAGACGGATTCTTAATAATCGGTCGTTTTCGAGGTCGAATGGTTGCGTGATTGTTTCATTAATTTTTTCGGCGAGAATCGTTTCTCTTCGAGCTTCGTCCACGTCGGACAGATCGCATTTTTGAAAATCAACCTCGGCGCGTGAAAAGATTATTTGTGAAATTTCATCGTCAACTACCTTAAAATTCGTCCTTAAAACTTCATATCTGACAGTTAAATATTTGAAGGTCGTTTCCAGAACGCTTTCATTTAATCTTCCCTCGATGTTCAGTTTTCCGGCGACATTATACTGCGCACTTTGCGGTGAAAGACAGTGTAAAAACCACAATCTTTGCTGGGCATACGACATCGGAAAGAGATAGACTTCGCTTTCGTTTCCGTTGGAAACGCCCGTAGATTCCGAAATTTTCAAGGTCAATTCGGTCATAATGGCTGTAAAATTGAAATAATTATTTTTCTATTTCGTGAGAACCACTGCTTTCCGGGTTGAACGGGCAACCGGTTTTATTTCGTCGGCTTCTTTCGTCGCCGACTTGTCCGAAGGAGTCGCCGCAAGCTGTTCGGCTTGCTCTTTAATCGTGAATGAGTTGAAAAATTTCCGCATCGCAAATTCGCCCGGATAAAGCTCTTTTATTCTCGAAGCGATTTGCATCAAATGAATCGAAGTTCCGCCCATTTCAAAAAAATTGCTTTCCACACCTACTTTTTCCAATTTCAAAACTTCTTTCCAAATTTCAGCCAGCGCGATTTCAACCGGAGTTTGCGGCGCGATTGAGAAATGTTGGTAAGTGGTCGGCTCGAATTTGTGTTTTTGGAGTTTAGTTCTGTCGATTTTCCCGTTCGGTGTCAGCGGCAATGATTCCAAAATCGAAAAATACTGCGGAATCATATATTCGGGCAGTTTCGTCCTGAGCGATGATTTCAGAGCGTTTAACGAAAACTCACTTTTTTCCGTATCTTTCAAGACCAGAAAACAGGCTAATTGAATAATTCCCCGGTGCATTTCGACCGTCGTAACGACCGCTTCACTGACCGCCGGATGTTTTAACAAAACCGTTTCGATTTCGCCGAGTTCGATTCTGAAACCCCGAATTTTAATCTGGCTGTCCGATCTTCCGAGATATTCGAGTTTGCCGTCGGAAAGAAAACGCCCGATGTCGCCGGTTTTATAAATTCTTTCTCCCGGAATTTCTGCAAAAGGATCGGGTAAAAATTTTTCGGCGGTCATTTCGGGCTTTCCGAAATAACCTCTTGCCAAGCCTTTTCCGCTGATGTAAATTTCGCCGGTGAAACCTTCGGGAACGAGTTGTAAAGAATTGTTCAAAAGATAAATTTTCGTGTTCGCAACGGGAAAGCCGATGGTTACTTTTTCGTCATTTCGCTCGATCAATTCGACCGTCGAATAAGTCGTATCTTCTGACGGAC
The DNA here is from genome assembly GCA_022843305.1 of Pyrinomonadaceae bacterium. Lineage (GTDB taxonomy): Bacteria > Acidobacteriota > Blastocatellia > Pyrinomonadales > Pyrinomonadaceae > JAFDVJ01. The sequence goes on from JALHNX010000136.1 coordinate 2,484, forward strand.
CATATAAATTGATAACTTTTTTAACCCCGAATTTGTCGTATAAAGCGTCGGCTAAAGATTTCGGCAAAGGTTCGCCCGCCAGATTTATCGTTTTAATTTTGGGCGGCAGCGTATTTGTTTTGACGAGTTCCGAGATTGCCGACGGGACTGTGTTGACCAGCGAGATTTCGTGATTTTTCATCACTTCTGGCAAAAACAAAGCATTTTCCGTAATCACAACCGTTCCGCCGCAGGACAAAGGCGCGAGCAGTTCAAAAACGGAAAGATCGAAGTTTAGCGAAGTCGAAGCCAAAGTTTTTGAAAACGCGCCCGCCTCGAAATATTTCAGACACCATTCGAGAAAGGCGACGACGCTTTTATGTTCGATGGCGACTCCTTTCGGAACGCCGGTCGAACCCGAAGTATAAATGATATAAGCCAAATTGTTCTGACTGCCGCGTTCTCTGACAGGCGGCGGAACAAATCCGTCATTTTCAAAACCGATTTCTTCAATAAAAATCTTTTTCGCTATTTTTTCCGACCAATTTCCGTTCGTTTCTTTCCGTGTGATGAGTGCCGCAATCCCCGAATCTTCGGCGATATATTTAAGTCTTTCCGCCGGATAATTCGCGTCGAGCGGAACATACGCACCGCCCGCTTTGAAAACCGCCAGAATAGCGACTAACAAATCCGCTGTTCGCGGAAGACAGATTCCGACCAATTTTTCCGCTGAAATGCCGTTCTGACTTAAATAATCCGCCAGTATTTCGGCGCGTTCATTCAACTCTCGATAAGTTAAATTTTCATCGCCCGCCGAAACCGCCACCGCTTCGGGAGTTTTTTCCGCTTGTTCCGCGAAAAAGTCCTGAATCCGTTTTGATGGCAGAACTTCAAAATAATTTTCACGCGCCGCGTCGGTTAATCCGGTTATCTCGTTCTGATCGAGAATTTGTAAAAAGCTGATCGGCATAAACGGATTGACGATTGATTGTTCGAGTAAATTCAGCCAGTAGCGGCACAAATTTTCAACCGTCGGTTTTTCAAAAACTCCGGTATCAAACTCGAACTTTCCAACGATTTCATCTCGTGTTTCGGAAATATGCAGTGAAAGCTCAAACTGCGAAGCGAAAGTTATTAATTCAACCGTCTCGAATCGGGCGTTTCCAAACTGTATTTGTCTGCCTTTTGCGCCCGGCGACAACAAATTAATCGAATCGTTCTCGATCTTATTTTGAAAAACGAACATCGTTTGAAAAACCGGGCTTTTTCCGGCTATTCGCTGAGGTTGGAACTTTTCGACGAGCAGATGAAAAGGATAGTCCTGATGTTTTTTAGCTCCAAAAATTTCCTTTTCCAAAGTTTTTTGAATTTTAAGAAAACCGTCGCATTCGTTGATTTTCAATCTCAGCGGCAGAAGGTTGACAAAATATCCGACAACATCGCTCCAACTGCTCGAAGTCCTTCCCGAAAAGGGCGTTCCGATGATTTGTTCGGGCTGTTCCGTCAAACGGTAAAGAACCGCAAAATACGAGGCAAGCAAAACATTGAAGAGTGTTGTTTGATGCTTTTGGCAAAATTGTTCTAAGGCGTTTTTTTGCGAATCGTTAAACTTAAAATCAATTTTGTTTCCGCTGAAAACCTGTTCATTTTGTCCTTTTTTACTGAGCGGAAAAGATAAAATCGGCAAATCGTCATTTAATTTGCTTTTCCAGAAATTCAACGATTTTTTTCCCTTTTCGCTTTCCGCAAATTCATTCTGCCAGCGCGCGAAATCGGCATAACGCGCTTTTGGTAAAGGAATTTCGCGGTCGCTTCCCTGTTCGAGAACTTGATAATAAAAGTCCAGTTCGGCGGCGATAATTCGCACCGACCATAAATCAATAATGCTGTGGTGAAATTTTAATAAAAGAATTTTTTCAGCCCCGTTTATTTGATACAGACGAATTTGAAAAAGCGTTTCTTCTTCGATTTTGAATTTTTCGTGCGCGAACCGCGAAATTTTTTCGATGATTTCCGGCTCATTTCCGGTTAATTCGACAATTTCCCAATTCGGAGAAGAAAACGGCAAAACACGGCTTTTTAATTCGTTTTGCTCGAATAAATAATGCGTCCTCAAAATTTCGTGTCGGGCGACTATTTTATTCAGAGCTTTTTGAAAAATCGCGGCATTGAAATTCCCTTTGTCCCGCAGCGCGATAAAAATGTTATCGGGCGAATTTTCGAGGTAAAGCTGATGCCGAAACCAAAAACCTTTTTGCCCGTATGAAAGTAGCGGCGCGTCGTTTTCGGCGATTAAATTTACACCATTTTCATTAAATGATTTTTCAGAAAGTTTGTCTGCGTCTTTAGATTTTTTCAATAAATCAGCCAGCGTCGCGCTTTCTTCGATTTCCGAAAAACCGACCGGCTGACCGTTTTTTTCAAAAAGATGCAGCAGCTCCAAGCTTTTTAACGAATCCAAGCCGTTCAAAACGTAACCATCGAATAATTCATTACCGTTTGAACGATTTTCCGAATGTTCAAATCGAGGATTTTTTGAAATCCATTCGACCAAATCCGCGTAAAGAGGATTTTTTAATGTTTTCTGCGAAAAATCCGTGTAAAGTTTCGCTTTTTCGGTTTTGCTTAAATTTTCCGGCAAATTTTCTTTGCTCGTAATTACCGGAAGCAGTTTATTTATAAAAAGTTCACGGCATTTATATCTTTGTATTTTTCCGCTCGTCGTTTTCGGAATCGCATTCGGTTTGGTAAAAACTATTTCCCGCGGTTCGATCCCGTGTTCAAACGAGATTGCGCGGTTGATATTTTCTTTTAAACTCTCGAAATTAAACTTTTTCGGATGTCTGATTTCGAGAATGACGATTAAACTTTCCTCGTTGTTTTCGTTAATCGAAAAAGCCGCGCAACTATTCGGCAACAGTGCCGAATCGAGATTCAAAACGGTTTGTTCAATATCCTGCGGGTAATGATTGACACCGCGAACAATGATTAAATCTTTTATTCTGCCGGTCACAAAGAGCCGCCCGTTTTTTATAAAACCCAAATCTCCGGTCGCTAAATATTTTTCGTTTGAATCTGAAAATCCGGCTTGGAAAATCTTCTTTGTTTCTTCCTGATTATTCCAATAACCGTCCGCCACGCTCTTTCCGTTGATCCATATTTCGCCGATTTCGTTTTCTCCGGCTTCTTTTTTTTCGGAGTAATTGACGATTTTGACAGATTGTTGCGAAGGATAAATTTTCCCCGATGAGACGAATTCTTTTTGACCCGCGCCGGCTTTTTCGGCAATCGCCAAATTGTTTTTTTCAAACTCACCGGCATCGAGTTTCATTGCCGCAATTCCTTCCCCGGCTTGCCCGCCGGAAACGAAAAGAGTCGCTTCCGCCAAACCATAACAGGGGAAAAATGCTCTCGGATTAAATCCGCATTTCGCAAATTTTTCGGAAAAGGCTTTCATCGTTTCACTTCTGAGCGGTTCTGCTCCGTTAAACGCTACTTTCCACGAACTTAAATCCAAATCCCTGATTTCTTCATCACTGATTTTTTTGACACAAAGTTCGTAACCGAAATTCGGCGAACCGCTGATGGTCGCTTTTTGGTCGGAAATCAGTTGCAGCCATTTAAGCGGGGTTTGCAGAAAGTTTGCCGATGAAAATATCGAGCAGGAATAACCTCCGTAGAGCGGCTGAATGATACTGCCGATCAATCCCATATCGTGATACATCGGCAGCCAGCTGACGCAGCGGCTTTCGGAATCGTAATTAAAAGCGGTTTTCATCAAAGCCGAGTTATGGAGCAAATTTTCGTGTTTGACAATCACGCCGCGCGGCTGGCTCGTCGAACCCGAAGTGTATTGCAGAAAAGCGATGTCGTCCGGGCTGATGTCAATTTCATTAAAATCGTGCCGCGCATCATCGTTTATTTCGTCGGTGGCAATTACCCGTATTTCTTTATATTTCTCGTTTTCCCTGAATAATTGTTCGAGCGTTTTGAATAAAGCTTGATTGGTCAGTGCTAAAACAGCGCCGGAACTTTGAATTATCGAATCCAGCCGCTCAAAATTTCGGTTGTTTCGCGGCGGATAAACGGGAACGGAGATAACTCCTGCATAAAGACAGCCGAAAAATGCCGCAACATAATCCAAACCCGGCGGATAAAAAAGCAAAACCCGTTCGCGCTTTCTGCATTTTTGCTGAAGTTCGGCGGCAATCGAACGCGCTTTTTCTGCCAAAACCGTAAAGTTCCAAAATTCGGCGTTTTCACGGCTTTTGAAAAAATAAAACCCTTTTTCAGTCTGGTTTTCCGCTCTCAAATCGAGCAGGCTGACCAAATTGGTTAGGTTTTCAAAATCTCCGTGATTTCTTTTGTTTATGGTTTTCACCTTTTTTTAGGTTTGTTGAAAAAGTTGTTTTTCCCCGTAATTAAAAACCAAGGTTTTGCAGGAACGCCTCGATCATTTTACAAATTCGGTTTACTGAAAAAAATTGACGAGCTTTCTCGCAACCTGATTTTTTTTACGACTTCTTCGAGATCGGAATTAAAATGTTTAAGGAATTCCTCTTTCGAGTTTCGGAAATAAAAATGTCCGCCGTCGAACATTGTCGCGCCGCCGAATGAATGGGTCACATAATCCCACGCTAAAAGTTCAGCGATGCTCACACCGGAATCCGTTTTGCCGCCGTAAACCTTGATCGGGACCTTCAACTTTTCCCTTTCTTGAAATGCGTATTTTTCACACATTTCAAGGTCTGCCCGTAAAGTCGGAAAAAAAAGTTCGCGCATTTCGGAATCGTTTAAAATTTCGTTTGGCACACCCTCAAATTTTTTGATTTCTTCGATAAATTGATTTTCGGGGAGATGATGAATCGGCGGAAATTTTCTCGGCAGTTGCGGAGATTGTCTGCCCGAAACATACAAATATTCGGGCATATTATTTTGATTTTTCGATAAAAAATAAGCCAATTCAACACATATCAAAGCTCCCATACTGTGTCCGAAAAATACAAAAGGCTTATCCAAATATTTTTCAATTTCAATTGATATTTTATCTATCAGTTTTGTTAAATCTCTGATCGGAGTTTCCGAAAAACGATTTTCTCTTCCCGGAAGCTGAACGGCAATAACCTCGACGTTTTCCGGTAAATATTTCAGCCAGGAATGAAAAGTCGAAGCACCGCCGCCCGCATAATGAAAACAAAAAAGCCTGCAAAGTGCCGCCGGTTTTTCTGCGAAAACCTTGAACCAATTATTTTTTCGGCTCATAAAATTATTCAAAACAGTTCGTTTCCCTGCTTATTTCCGTTTTGCGGAAGAGTCGTCAATCCGAACGGGATGATAAAACCTTCAGGTTTGCGACCGAATTTCAGTAAGGCTTCTTCGATGCTCTTGCAGGGATTCATCCCCATTTTTTCGACTAATTCGGGAGCAAGCTCGGAAATCAAAAAAACTCTGAACTTTTCCGCTTTCCAACGAATTCCCCAAACGGTTTGCCCGTAAACCTTGTAATTATCGAGTAATTTGAGAGCAGTTCCATTTGCCCCGCCGGTCACAAACCAATCCAAAAAATCTTTTCTTCCCAAACCGTCCGCGCATTCGGCGATCACGATCATCGCCCCGTTATCTTCCAACGCGGCGGCGGCATGTTCCATCGCCTTGTGCGATTGCGTCAAGTTGGCATCACGCGGAAAACCGCCGACACTGACAATCGCCAGCGGACGTTTGGCTTTGAAACCGCAGACATTTTTTTGTAAATATTCACGGCAGCCCTGCAAATGCGATTTTTCCCAATGTCCGGCATAAATGTTCGTTATTTCATTTTTATGATTGGTGACGGTATTGACGGCAAATGACGGTTTCAAAAATCCGACCGCTTCTATCATATCCTCGTGAACGGGATTGTTTTTGAGGTTTCCCGAAGCGATTCCACGGCTTTTTTCCAACGTCCTTTCGTCGAAGGCAAGTTTGTGATTTTGCTGTATCGTACTTTCACCGGCACAACCGGGTAAAATCACTTTTCGACCACCGGAAAAACCGGCAATATAATGAAAACTAATTCCGCCGATCTGAATAATATGGTCTGCTTTGATAAGATTTGAGTTCAATTTTACGCGTGTGCCGCGGCTGGTTACACCGATTTCAGAAAGGTTTGCTTCGTCATTGGCATCATGTAAACTAATCCGGCAAGAGTCGGATATTTTCTTTCCAAGTATCCATTCAACCTCTTGTTTAGTCGGGCTTCGATGAATTCCTCCGCCAATTAAAAATGTAATATCGCTTTTATCAATTCCGCAGTTTTCCAATTTTTCTAAGATAATCCCCGCAATTTTATCCGCTCCGACCGAACGCGTCGCATCAGGAACGGCGATGACGACTTTCTCGCCTGATTTGAGAATATCTTCCAGACTTTTTGATTCTATCGGATTATCCAAAGCCGCAATAATCTTTTCCTTTTTTAATTTGGTTTGGAGGTAAATAACAGGCTCGAGCAAGTCGAAAACTTCACGATTAAAATCGTATTGGATTTTATTTTTCCCGTAATTGAGCCAAACCGAGGTTTTATTTTTCATATGACAAATCCTGCGATTTAATCCTTTCTGAATCATTTCAAATATCAATAAACTCAATTAATTACAACTTTCGCGTTTGATTTAAGCATTTTTGTTGAATATTTTTTCTATCTGACCTGATGATTCTAAAAAGATGTGATTTTTAAACTCTTATAGGAGCAGCATTTATCCTGAAATTGGATAATGTCGTGATTAAAATTAAAAGGAAAGGCAAATCTTCTTAATGTGTGATTAAAATGTAGGAATTTATTTTGATAAGCCTGAAAATTGAATAAAGCTACCGCTAGTGGAAATGTAATTTCACTGATACCAAAGTTTTTTAAAGTTTGCTATTAAAAAATATTAGCTGGTTGATTTGAATCTATCACGTATAAATTTATTCTGTCAATAACATCCTGGAAAGAATTCATAACCGAAATTCTATTTCCAACTTCAACTACGGCTTTCCCATAAAAAGTTCATTTTTTTCATTGAGATTTTCAAACTATCAAATTATAGTAATTTTGCATAAAATAATTTTATGACTCGGAATTAGTTTGGTTTTTGGTTGTCCAAAGTTTGTTTGGTGGTTTCAGCCAGTAAGCAAAGATTAATGAAAAATAAATGAACATAACTGCTTTAACGGTTAATTACAATACCCCTGATTTTCTTGAAAGACTTCTTTCTACATTTCGGAAATATTATGATATTCCCTTTATTGTCGTTGATGGGTCTGATGATGAAAACTACTCGCTAATCTCGGGTTTCGCAGATAAGTTTCAAGTCGAAATTCATCACTTTCCTTATAATATTCATCATGGACCCGGTTTAGCTTATGCGATTAAGTATATTAAATCGGAGAAAATACTTCTTTTGGATTCTGACCTGATTGTCATCAAGCCCGGTTTCGTTGAAGACCTAAATAGTAAACTAAAGCCCGAAAGTTATGGAATAGGCGATATTCAGATTGTCAACGAAAGGGGTTTTAATGTCCGCAATGGTATAAAATACCTTCATCCTGCCTGTGCTTTAATAAATCGTGAAGTCGCCTTAAGATTTCCTTTACCTGTTTTACACGGTGCGCCTATGATCCAAGCAATGAAGGAGATAGACCGTCAAAAGCTAGACATTTTGCAGCACGAAGCATGGGTTACAAACGACTTTCGTAATCCCGAAAAGAAATTTGTTATTCATGACTGGAATGGAACAGTAAACAGAACTAAAGGCTATAATCTTCAGAAATGAACAATCTCAGTAAAGAGCGGATTCTCTGTTGCATGGCGTTTAATATTTTCTAACTTCTCGGAATGATTAACGGACTAAGATCAACAGCCTTCAAATTAAATTACTTCATTGCTCACTTGACAAGAATTTAAAAATCTTTATAGTCTTAAAGGTAAGCATTTTATGCAGTTACAGTTTCTTTTAGCTTGTTACAATTATAATTGTAAAGTGCGGTAGCTATGTCCCCCATCCTATCTTAAATCTGGCTACCTTAAAATATATAAGTTTGAAAATTCACAATTTTTGGGCAAATCCGCAGCGGGACTGTTGCGTTTTTCCATCCGAAAATTTTCTCCCGGCGCGGCGAAGCTGTGAATTTTCTGCAATCCTCCGCCCTTTCAGGGCTAAACCGAAATCCCACACTGCCCAGCAGTCGGGGAATTCTTTTCAAAACAACCCAAAATAAAGGAGAAACAAAAAAATGTCTAATGAAGATCAGGACAATGATGTCCGTTACACAGTTGTTGTCAATCACGAAGAACAATATTCAATCTGGTTTGTAGACCGCGAAATTCCGCTTGGTTGGAAAGAAGCCGGCAAAACCGGAAGTAAAGAAGAATGTTTATCGTATATCAAAGAAGTCTGGACTGATATGCGTCCTTTAAGTTTAAGAAAACAAATGGAAAAAATTGTAAATGCCTGATTAATTGGAAAATTTTCCCAATTAATCGCTAATTTTTTCCAAATGAGCGAAAAATTCACAATTTTCGGGTAAATCCGCAGCGGGACTGTGGCGTTTTCCCATCCGAAAATTTTTTCCCAGCGCGGCGAAGCTGTGAATTTTCTGCAATCTTCCGCCCTTCCAGGGCTAAACCAGAATCCCACACTGCCCAGCAGTCGGGGAATTCTTTTCAACAAAACAATAATTTTTTTGAAAATCTGCACAAACCTCTTATTCCTGAATTAGGTTTGGAGTTGATCTCGAGGACAAAGAGATTTCGGCAAATTAAAGCATTTATTCGGCTATCTCTGCTTAGTTCTCTCCGAAAGTTGTTGTCAATAAATTTAGTTTTTCTAGATTTAAGGAGAATTCTGTATGAATGAATGGTTCGATATTCCCAACTGGTATATCATTCAAACTAAACCGAAACAAGAAGATCGTGCATACTATAATTTAAGCAGTAGCGGCATTGAAACATTTGTTCCCAAGATTATAAAATTGATGAAAAACAAATTTTCAGGCAGATCGAAATACCAGTTAAACCCATTGTTTCCACAATACATTTTTGCGAAATTCAAGGCGAAAGAAAAATTACACCAAGTTCGTTTTACCAGAGGGGTCTATAAAATCGTCAGTTTCGGAGAAACTCCCTGTCCGGTTGATGAAGATATAATTACACTTATTAAAGCGCGCAGTAAAGAAAACGACTTGATTAATTTAGAGGATGATTTTAAGGAAGGTGATAAGGTCATTGTCACAAAACCTTATCTCCAAAATTTTGTCGGAGTTTTTGAAACAAAACTTAACCATAACCAAAGAGTTTCTATTTTACTTTCAAGTATTAATTATCAGGTTCACGTCGTGATTGATAAAAAATATGTCATGAAAAGTAATTAGATTTGGAGCTGGTGCGAAATTGACGTAAAAATAAAGCCATGAGCATTTGAATTAAAAGGTGAAAAGCGACAAGTAAAATTGCAGATGTGATCTGTCATCTATTACCTTTCAGTTATCAAATGTTCCGGTTAGTTTCTTGTCAATTCTTAACTTCCAGAGCAAATTTTGATTGAGTGTATGGAAAAAACCGCAAGCCCACGCGTGAGCTAAGGCAAGCGCGCGGGCTTGCGGACAGTTAAACTTAAATCGCTTTAATATATTCAAATTGTTTCAGGTTGAAATTGAATGCACGAATTTTTGTAAATTTGTTGTCAGGGATGACGAGAGACGCGCAATACTGATTTTCGGTAACAATATCGTGAATTTCCCAACCGGTGTCAAAAACCGATTGTGATTTATGAATTCTAATTTGCGGTATTTCGCGCAGGTTTATTGAAACGTCGAATTCCTTTAACGGAAAAGATAATCCCATACCGATGGCTTTTATGAAAGCCTCTTTTCTTGTCCACACGGTATAAAAACCTTTTTTGAGAAATTCAGACCCCAACCTTTTAATTTCCGTTTGCTCGCGGAAAGAAAAGAAATGTTCAGCCAGCCCCAAATAATCCAATTCCCTCATTAATTCAATATCAATCCCCATTTCGGCATCAGGACCTATTGCGATTAATGCAAATTCGCCGGAATGTGAAACATTAAAGTGACTTTTTCTTTTCAAAAGTGAATCAAGCGCGGGTTTTCCATATGAGTTATATGAAAAATTTAATTTTTGAGGGTTTTCCTTAAGGTATTTTCCTAAAATCAAACGCAAAGCCGAGCGGCTGACGGCGTAACTACTTCGGTCATTATCGAATTTATATTTTTCTGTTCGGCTTTTCTCTTGAGCGGACAAGAGAAACTCGATCTCACCAACCGGAATAGAAGGAATATGAATGCGCCAAATGTCCAAACACCCGGGAACTAACTCCTTCGGGGGATCATTTGTCCATTCCGAAACTGTATGCTCTTTCTTCTTTTGAAACATATTTCGGTGCTTCCTATTCTATCCGCCCGACTGATAAAGTTTCCTTAATCCGATTTAAGATTTCGTTTGTTTCGGAATTTATGAAAAAATGATTTCCTTCAAATATCGTCCAGTCAAATGTCGAATCGGTCTGTGTTTCCCAATGTTTTAATTCATATTCGGAAACTTCGTCGTCATCCTTTCCGCCGAAAGCGGAAACCGGACATTTTAGCATTTGTCGTTCAGTAAAACGATAAGTTTCCACCAATTCAAAATCCGCCCTTAAAAGAGGCAGCATCAAATCGAATAGTTCTTTATTTTCAACTATTTCGCGGGGCGTTCCATTGAGTTTTAATAATTCTTCCTTAAAAACTTCAACCGGCAGATCGTATATAATTGGTTCGCGTGCAGCAAGCTGCGGTGAACGAGAAGCCGCAACGAACAAATGTTCGGGAATTATCCCCTCGTTTTGCAAAAGAAGAGTAAGTTCAAAACCGATTATCGCACCCATACTGTAGCCGAATATGGCGAACGGATAATCTAAAAAATCCTGTATATTTTCAAAAATGGCAGCAGTCAATTCATGCAAATCGGTAAAACCGGCTTCATTGATGCGGGCGGCTCTGCCGGGTAAATGCGCCGGACAAACATTAATCCAATCGGGTAAATTATCTTTCCAAGTCCGGTATGTAAAAGCGTTTCCGCCCGCGAACGGAAAACAAAACAGCCGCAGTTTTATATTTTCACCTTTCCGGGCATCCGGAAACCATTTATTTTTTTCAGTTTTATTCACAAAATCTTAATTTTTTTTAATTGTTCAGTTTAGTTCTAATTTACAAGAGTATTTGTTGTTTACACGATAAAACTTTAAGAATCAAATCAATAAATCGCTAAAAATCCGAAATTTGTCAATTGATGGTTAGAAGCAATAAGATTTTCAACAAACTGAATTTTGGATTACTTTTTTCCACAAATCAATCTTAAATTTTGTCAAAATGAATAATTTCAAAAAATTAATAATTTACAGGACTTTCAGGAGCAGATATGTCAGCAACAGCTAAAAGTTTTGAGTTTCAGGCTGAAACTACGCAGCTTTTAAATATAATGATTAATTCTTTGTATACCAACAAAGAAATTTTCTTACGCGAATTGATTTCAAACGCCTCGGATGCCATTGACAGGTTCAGATTCGAATCTTTGACAAATAAGGAAATTGTTTATGATTCGGAAAAACTCGAAATTCTGATTCAAACCGATAGCGAAAATCACGTTCTGGTCATCAGCGATAACGGCATCGGAATGAGCCGTGACGAGCTTATCAAAAACATCGGCACGATTGCCAGATCAGGCACTTCGGAACTCCGCGAAAAGATCGGAAAGGCAAATAATCAGGAACAGATTTTTAAGCTGATCGGACAATTCGGTGTCGGTTTTTACTCGGCATTTATGGTTGCCGACAAAGTCGAATTAATTACCCGTCGGGCAGATCGGAAAAAAGCCTTACGCTGGGTATCCGAAGGAAAAGGCAGTTTTACGATTGAAGAAACGACAAAAGAAACCTGCGGAACGACGATCAAACTTTACCTTAAACCCGTTAATTCCGATGAAGGTATCGAGGATTTTACAAACCGTTGGGTTTTATCCGGAATTGTTAAAAAATATTCCGATTTTGTTTCCCATCCTGTTGTTCTCGAATATCTGTCCGATGAGCCGATTGAAAACGATCCGCCAAATAAAGAAAATAGTCAAAAGATTCTGAAAAGAACCACGCTTAATTCGATGAAACCTTTGTGGTTTCGAAATCCGAAAGAGGTGTCCGAAGATGAATACGAGGCTTTTTACAAACATTATTTTCACGATTTTGAAAGCTCCGTTTCGCATTTGCATTTTAAAGCCGAAGGAAATTTTGAATATCAAACTCTTTTGTTTATTCCCGCCAAAGCGCCGCAGGATTTGTTTTACCAGTCATCCGAAGCAGGGCTGAAGCTCTATTCAAAAGGTGTCCTGATAATGGAAAATTGCGCCGATCTGTTGCCGCGCTATCTGAGATTTTTAAAGGGTTTGGTTGATTCGACGGATTTTCCCTTAAACATTTCCCGGCAGATGCTTCAACAAGACCGGCATCTCGCCCAGATCAGAAAATGGGTCACGAAAAAGGTGCTTGACGAATTGCTCAGACTAAAAAACGACGAGCCGGCAAAATACGAAACTTATTGGAATCAATTCGGCAGGGCTTTTAAGGAAGGTGTCAGCAGCGATTGGGACAACCGCGACAAAATTCTTTCTTTACTGCTTTTTAAATCTTCGGATAACGAAGACAAATACACCACCTTGCAGGAATACGTCAGCCGGATGAAAGAAAATCAGGAAGAGATTTATTATCTGACCGGCGAATCGATTGAGGTCGTCAAAAATTCGCCGCATTTGGAAATCTTTGCGGAAAAGGGTTTTGAAATTTTATATCTGACCGATCCCGTTGATGAGTTAATTGTACACTCGCTCAATGATTTTGAAAATAAAAGACTGAAATCCGTTGGAAAAGGCGAACTCAAATTTAATCAAACTGCTGAAGATGAGGTAAAAGCTGCCGAAATCAAGGAAAAAGGGGAAAAGTCAGCCGATTTCTTTAATTTTTTGGAAAACTCGCTTTCCGAACATATCAAACAGGTCAGATACAGCAATCGCCTGACCAAATCACCGGCATGCCTCGTCGTGGGTTCCGAAATCGGCGAAAGTCCGTTTATGGAAAAAATGCTTTTAAGAGGCAAAGGCGGCGGAAGCAA
>JALHNX010000137.1 GCA_022843305.1 Pyrinomonadaceae bacterium
TTACTCTCGACTCTCGACTCTCGACTCTCGACTCTTAAACCGCGCCTAAAAAAATCTGAAAATGCTTAATTAAATCCTCGACTTCAAATGAAACGCGCAGTCCGATCTGCGTGATCGTGAACCATTGCGGACGGTCTTCAAATTTCAGCAGATGAAGTTCGGCGTTTGCCCGCGCAATGCCGAAATGCGTGATTCTGGCAACGGCGAGCGCGTTTCCGCGCATAAATCCGTCGGCGGGCGTGCGCGTCCAACCGGCTTCGACCGTCAGACTTCTTATTCCCTGTTTGAATCTGAGCATCGAACCGCCGAGCTGCATTTTTTCCATCGAAAAGCGGTGCGAATCCTGCGCTTCGATGGAAATGTTCGCGTTTTTGCGGTTGGCGTGTTCCGCCGCCGTCCGCATCGTGTCGAGCAGCCATTTAACCGAAGTTTCACGAATCGCGTCGTTGGCGGATTTGACGGCGATGAACTCGGCAAGCCCTTCGCGCCCGACGCTTAAAGGATTTTTGGCGGCTTCGGCAATGAGCTGTTCCCAAACTTCATTGAGTTCGTTCATAGTTTGAAGTGTGGTTTTCAGATTTTATGATTTAACCTTTCGGAATAGCTGAAAGCTGATAAAAAGCTGTCGGCAATCAGTAGAGCGAGCGGTAGCGAGTCGGCTGCGCCGATAAACAATTGTTAGTGAATCAGACTCGCTACCGCTCGCTCTACTGATGTTTTGCTGATAAAAAAATTCCTTTGTCATAAAATTGCAAACCATCTCTTGAAGAATAAAACTGTAAGCGGATTATTGCAATTTCGTGGTATTATTTTAAATTAAACGGCTGGACGGATTTTGTCGGCAATCAGTAGAGCGAGCGGTAGCGAGTCGGCTTCGCTGATCGACAATCGCTAGTGGGTCAGACTCGCTACCGCTCGCTCTACTGATGTTTTTTTGATTATGATAAATCTGTCCAACTTCTTATTTACTTTGTCTGCCGATTTATGACTTTTTAACACTGGGGCTTTATGAAAAATTTAGCAATTTTATTTTTTCTTTCTATTTTCGCGCTCACCGCTTCGGGGCAAACGCCGATACCGAATCCGAAAAAAACTCCGAGACCCGTCAAAACCGTCGCCGTCAAACTCGGCAGTGAAACCGAGGAACTTACAAAAGCCAAAGCGATCGGCGCACCGGCTGAAAGAATCGCGGCTTTACAGAATTTTATCAAAAACTTTCCCGAATCAACCGAAATCCCGGGCGTTCAAACTTTGATCGTGACGGCGCGCGCCGAACTCGGCGTTATCAAACTACAGGCAAAAGACGTGCAGGGCGGAATCGAGTTTTACAAGCTCGCCGTCCAGGACGCACCCGTGCCTGTGCCTGACGAGATTTTCTCAAAAGTTCTGCTCGGTCTGCCCGTCAGTCTTTACACGCTCAACGAACGCGGCGGCGCGTTTGACATTGCCAAGCTGATCGAGGAAAAAGTCGGCGCGAATCCGAATCAGATTCTCGATCTGTCGAGATTTTATCTGAACGTCGAATACGGCACGGAAGCGATTCGGCTGGCGCAGAAAGCGGTCGAACTCGCGCCCGCATCGGCAAACGCCTATCAAACGCTCGCCGCCGCCAATCGTCTCAATTTCCGGCTCGAAGACGCGGCGGCGGCTTACGCCAAAGCGGTCGAACTCGAGGGCGAATCGTCACTGGTCAACCGCCTGAGTCTGGCGGAAATGAAACGCGCACTCGGCAAACCGGACGAAGCCGTCGCGCTTTATCGTGAAATTTTAGCGAAAGATGCGGAAAACAAACCGGCGCAGGCGGGTTTGACGCTCGCGCTTTTCGACGCGGGCAAACGCCCGGAAGCCGAAGCCGAACTGAAGAAATCGCTCGAAACCGATCAGGAAAATTCGCGTCTGCTGACCGGCGCGGCTTACTGGTATGCGGCGCGCGGTTTTAACGAGCAGGCGATTGAATATTCGCGCAAGGCGATTGCCATCGAACCGCGCAACGTCTGGTCTTACATCGCGCAGTCGCGCGCGCTCGTCGCGCAGAACAAACCGCTCGAAGCCGAAAAAGTTCTGCTCGCAGCGCGGCAGTACAGCGATTTTCCGACGCTCGATTACGAACTCGCGTCCGTCAGGCTTGCCGCCGGTCTTTACCGCGAAGCCGCCGAAACCTTAAAAAGAAGTTTTAAGGTCAATAACGACGGCGCGATTGAAACTTATCTCGGCAACCGAATTCTGGCAGACGCGGGCAGCTTTACCGAGCTGCTTTCGCTCGAACGCCGCGTCGCGCTTTTTGAAACAAAAGCCGCCGACAATGAGGAAAACACCGGAAAATTAAAATCTCTGCTTCTTTTTAACCAAAAATTGGAAGCCGTCGGCGCGACCGAAGAAGAATTGGCGCAGGCGGCGGAAGAATTTACCAAAGGCGGCGACAATATGCGGCTTCACCGCCAGCTTTTTGCCGCCAACCGGCTTTTGCAGAAAAAAACCGCGCAGCCGAAAGTTCTCGAATTGATGCAGTCGGCAATCGGCGGCGTTGACGGTGCGCTCAATGTCGCAAGCCCTTCGGCGGCGGTTCTGGCGGACGAGATTTACGAGAGCCGCCAATATGCAATTATGCAGAATCTGGTCGTCGTCGTGCCGGAAATTCCGCGTCAGACGCTTTCGGCAATTTTGCGCGGACGCATCGAAGACACCGCCGCGCTTGCCCTTTTTCAGCAAAACAACGTCAGTCAGGCAATCGTCCGTCTGAAACGCGCACTCAGCGTTCTGCCAGATAAAAGCGCGTGGTCGAGGGTTAGTTCGTGGCATCTCGGCGAGGCTCTGCAAGCCGACGGCAAGGAAAAAGAAGCGCTCGAAGCATTTATCAAAGGTTATAACAAAGATATTCCCGAACCGGAAAAACGCGCGTTTATCGAAAATTTGTATATTAAGGTCAACGGCAACACGGACGGTTTGGACGAACGGGTCGGCGCGAAAATGGAAACGACCGTCGCCGCAACCGAAACCAAAACTCCGGCGAATAACACCGACAACGTAAAAACCCCCGAACCGACACCTTCGCCCGAAGCGAAGACCGAAACTTTGCCGACACCGCAAATCGAGGAAACTCCGCAAACAACCGAAGAAACACCCGAACCGACACCTTCGCCGCAAACCGAAGAAACGCCCGAAGAAACAAAGCCTGAAATAAAACCCGAACCGACACCGGCTTTGCCGGAAAATCTGCCGACCCTTACGCCTGAAAAAACGCCTGAAGTTTTGCCTTCGCCGATTCCTGAAAACATTAAAATCAATAACCGCGATTTAAAACCCGAACCGTCGCCGACTCCTGAAGAAACGCCGCAAATTGAAGAAACAAAATCGGAAGAAACAAAACCGGAAGAAACAAAACCGGAAGAAACAAAATCGGAAGAAACAAAACCGGAAGAAACAAAACCGGAGGAAGTAAAATCGGAGGAAGTAAAATCGGAGGAAGTTAAAACCGAACCGTCGCCGAGTCCGACACCCGAAACGAAACCCGAAGAAACCAAGACGGAAGAAACGAAATTAGAGGAAACGAAACCGGAAGAAACAAAACCCGAAGAAAAAAAGGCAGATGAAATAAAAACCGATGAAACGAAACCGGAAGAAAATAAAGTAACCGAAACGAAACCCGCACCAACGCCGAAGCCGCAGACTGTTTCGGTCGTAATCACCGACAATATTCCGCAGATTCCGCCGGTCTCTAAAGTCGCAGAATCCAAGACCGAAAAGAAACCGGCTGAAACAACGCCGCAAAATACGACGAAGCCGCTTTTCGAGCCGGTAATTATCAGCGTCGGCAAACCCGAAACGAAACCGGAAGAAAAAACGGAAAAGAAATTGTCGGAAGAAAAGCCGATTGAAATTGTTGAAAAAACAGAAACAAAACCGGAAGAAAAACAAACGAACGAAAAGATTCTCTCGGGCGAAAATCGTCCGCGAATTATTATTACGGAAAACACGGGCGCAAACACGGTGACGGAAGAAATCTCGACCTGCAAACTGATCGTCAATCCCGATTCGCTTTCGCTTCTGAACGGCGGCGGAAGTTTGGGCGTAATGGTCGGCTTTGAAAACGACGGCGATTTTAAGACGATCACCGCCGCATCGAACAGTCCGAACGATCTTGAAGTCGTCCTTGAGCCGGAAATCGGTCAAAGCACCAAACGCGCCTTTTTTGTTATCAGGTCTGTTACCACAAAAACCGGCGTGTTCATGGTGACCTTCAGATCACCGTGCGGGAAAAAAGAAATTCTGGTTAAAGTCCGCTAATTGTCTGTTATTTGCCCCGCCGCAAGTATATGTTTCTCTTTAAAATTCCAATTCTTGGTGCTATACTTAGCTAAATTTAATCCTTAAGATTTTTGTTAGAAAACAAGCTCAAGGGTTTGTGTGGCAAATGTGCTGATTTGCCGCGTAAATAATTTATTTCGTATTTAAAAATGTCCGCGTAAACTAAGTTTTTTTGTTCTCCCGCGAACCGATTTGCCTAGGGAGTGATAAAATTATGCTTAGAAAAATTATTTATGTAATCGTTATGGTTTGCTTCACGGCAGCCGTTTCCTTCTCTCAAGATAAAACCGAAAAAGTATCAACGCAAACTGATAAACAAAAAGTTACCGTCGTTATTCCGTCGGCGACCGTTGACGAAAAAACCAATTTGATCGAAGGCAGAGTGTCTTTGGTCTATGACGGCGATACGATCAGCGTAACGACCAAAGACGGCGCGATCTATTCGATCTGGCTGAAAAGCATTGACGCGCCCGAAAGTAAGCAAAATTACGCTAAAAAAGCGAGAAAGATGCTGGCGGATCTGATCGAAGGAAAAGAGGTAAAAGTAATAATCTACAAAAAAGATATGTATGACCGCTATATCGGGACTGTCTATTACAACGGGCAGGATGTCGGTCTGCGGCAGATCGAAGCCGGAATGGCGTGGCATTTCAAACAATTTATCTATGAACAAACCGCCGAAGAACGCCGCATTTACGCGCAGGCGGAACAAAAAGCGCGGTCTGAAAAAGCCGGATTGTGGGAAGATTCCAAACCGGTCGCGCCGTGGGAATTCAGAAGCGGCAAAAAGTCGAAAGAAACTACCCTGAACGAAACGGCGGCAACCGTCGAAAATACGTCAAATCCGACGACTTCGGATGACGCTTCAAAGACGACCAATCAGACCAATAAATCCGAAAGAACATATATTCTGGGTCCACGCGGCGGCTGTTATTACGTCAGCGAAAGCGGTCGAAAAGTTTATGTCAAAGACAAAAGTTTGTGCGTTAAACAATAACTAAACCGTTCGCCCGCAGCTTTGCTTTGAAGTTTGCGGGCGAGCGGTGTCGCATTCCGAATAAATATCTTTACAAGCGTTCTCACACCGCGTTTCTTTAGAAATCAAAGGTAATGTTTAAACCCTGTCCGAAATGTAAAAAACTCAGCAATGTCGAAACCCGGATCTGCACCTGCGGTTTCTGGTTTATCGAAAACAAACTGGCGCAAACCTCGCCCGATTTCCGCCAAACGAAACGAGAAAAGTTAAAAAAGTCGGCTTTTAAATTTTTGATTCTGACGAGTTTCGTTATTTTCGTCTGCGCGGCAGCGGCGGTTTTATGGGGTTTTACCGACTTTTTTCAAAGTTCCGAGAATGATAAAGAAAACTCCTCGCCGGTTGATCCATCCGGCAATTCGCAAAATACTTCGTCCGCCGCCCGTTTTCCGAAAGGCAGAGTCGAAGGCAAGGTGACGGCGGTTGAGAGCGGCGATCTGATAACGATTTTGGACAGCAATAATAAGGAGTATAAAGTCCGTCTCGGCGGAATTGACGCGCCCGAACCGGAACAGGATTTCGGACAGCAGTCCAAAGAAAATCTGGCGGCGCTCATTCTCGATAAAAATGTCGTGATAAATTTGCAGAAAATTGATGAAGGCGGCGTTTTGGTCGGCAAAGTCATCTTTGAAAATCGAAATATTAATTTTGAACAAATAAAATCGGGTTTCGCGTGGAACGACAAGAATTCCGCCGAAGAGCTTTTGGAAGACGCCCGCCTGCTTTATGCGGATGCGGAAAACACCGCACGAACGGAACGAGCCGGAATTTGGTCGAACACCATCACGACGCTTTCCGAAACTCCGACCGCAACGCCCGACAGTCCGGCTAATCCCGAAACGGTTTCCGGAAATAAAGATGCCGTCAATCCCGAAATTGCGCCGCAGTTTCCGCCGGTCGCAAAATCCGAAACCCCGGAATCGCGCACGGAAAATTCGCTGCCGTCGGGTTTTACGACGATCACGCCGGCTTCATCGCCGTCGCCGACCGTCAGCCAGCCGACGCCGAATGTCGCCGTCACAAATATTGAACCGAAACCCGCCAATAAATCGGCTGCGGCGATTGCCCGATGCGCCGACGGGACTTTAAGTTACAGCGTATCACGCAGCGGCGCGTGTTCGAATCACGGCGGAGTTGCCGGATGGCTCGACGGCTCAAATTCTCCGACTAAAACCAAACCGAGCGAAAGAACATACATTCGCGGCTCGCGCGGCGGCTGTTATTATCTCAACCCGAACGGCAGAAAAACTTATGTTGACCAAAGTTTGTGCAATTAGTAACTCAAAACGTTAATTTCCGTTTCCTTGTGTAAAGAGCAAAATGAGTTGTTCCGTCTTTGAAGTATATTTTATTTTTCTGTAACTTTGTGTAATGACATCTGATAACTTTCGGAGCGGTTACGTTGCTTTGATCGGTCGTCCGAACGCCGGAAAATCCACGCTTCTGAATCGGCTGGTCGGCGAAAAAATCGCCGCCGTTTCAAACAAACCGCAAACCACGCGTCACCGCATTCAAGGCATAGTCACGAAAGATGCGGGACAGATCGTTTTTGTTGACACGCCCGGCGTTCACAAACCCGGATTTCTCTTGAATCGCCGAATGATGGCGGCGGTTCACGACGCGATTCTTTCGGTTGATCTGCTCGTTTTGATGCGCGACGCTTCCGTTTCGACCGGCAACGGCGACCGCTTCGTTTTCGATCTGGTCAAAGAGTCGGGCAAAAAAGCCATTCTGGTTTTAAATAAAATTGACAAAATCAAAGACAAAGGCGCGATTTTGCCGCTCATTGAATATTATTCGAAAGAATTTGAATTTGAAGAAGTCGTTCCCGTTTCCGCGCTCAAAGGCGAGGCGGTTGATAATCTTTTGAATCAAATAATCAAACATCTCCCCGAGGGCAAACCGATCTTCGGCGAAGACGAATTGACCGATCAATCCGTGAGAACGATCGTCGCCGAAATGGTGCGCGAAAAGATTCTGGCTTCGACCGGCGAAGAAATTCCATATGTCACGGCGGTCGTCACCGAAATGTTCGACGAAACCGACCCGAATATGCCGAAAATTTACTGCGCGATCTACGTCGAGCGCGCATCGCAGAAAAAGATCATCATCGGCAAAGGCGGCGCGAAGATCCGCGATGTCGGCATCAAAGCGCGGCACGACATCGAAAATCTTCTCGGCAAACACGTTTACTTAAAATTATTCGTCAAAGTCGTCGAAGACTGGCGCAATCAGGAGCGCAGTCTGGACGAAATCGGGATTAAAGAGTAAATTTTACAGTCCGTTCAAATTCATCATTATAAATAGCCCAAACTTGTCTTATTCTCATACGATCAACCTCCCGATATAAGGTAAAATGCGTCCATAAGGTGGATGAATATTTTAACTATTGAAAACGGATTATCCTTATAAGCCTTTCACTTCTTATAGCTTAAGTCGAAAAAATCGCTTTACGGCATACCAATTGCCCCGAAACACCTTAAAGCTACTTGAATTTTGTAATAACAAGTTAAGGGAAGGTTTAATGTTATGAGAGTTTTCAAATTATCTATATTATTTTTTATATCCGCGTTATTTATCGCGGGCTGCAATACGAGCCAAAATGACCAAACTTCCGCCGACTTTAGTCAGGTTGAAACCGTTCAGGGCGGAGTCGGTTACGACGAAGACATTCAATGGGCAAATGAAAATTTCGATTTGCAGGCGGTCGGCAAGCTTCTTCAAGAAGCCAAAACAGCGGAAGAATTCGAGTATCTGCTGAACGATTCGGAAAACGGCGTGAACAATCTGGATTTGAACGGCGACGGTTACACCGATTATATTAGTGTCCGCGAGTTTAACGACCGTTCCGACGACGAACGCGGTTTTTCTCTGTTTTCGATGTTCGGTCCCGAGTTAATACAGGAAATTGCCACGATTATTTTCGACCGCAACGGTTTTGATAATTCCGGTGCGCGGGTTTTATTAAGCGGCAACGAACAGATTTACGGCGACAATTATTATTACGAATCAAACTGGCGAGATCGAAGTGCGCCGATCGTGGATTGGTTGTTTACCGAACGCAGCGATTATTACCAATCGCCCTATTATTACGAAAATTATCCCGATAATTACGAGCCTTATACGGTTGTCGAAACGCCGGTTTACCGTTCAAGAATCGAGCAGTATTATGAAGAGACGGTTTTTGTTCAAACCACGCAACCGACAGTGACGGAAATCAAAATCAAGTCGCCTTATAAGGATAGATCGCTCAACAATATTTATTCAAAAATGGCGAAGCCGACACGCGAACAGGTGGATTTCAGACGAAACAATCCGGCAACGCCGGAATTTGTCCGCGAAAGAAAAGAGCGAATGAAGAATGTTTCAGTCAAACCCGGTAAACCGTTCAACGATAAGCCGAACAAGTTTGAAAAACCGGAAAAGGTCAAAAATGACAGACCGCAAATGCGCGAAAAACCGAATAAACCGGAACGCGTAAAACTTCAGCCGCAGAATCCGGTCAGAGTCGAACGTCAAAAACAGCCGAAGGTTGAAAGACAAAAACAGCCGAAGGTTGAAAAACCGAATATTAAGCCGCAGAAACAGGAAAACCGCGTCAAGCCGAACGATAAAGGCAAAGGAAATGGCGGCGGTAACAATGGCGGCGGAAATAATAAAGGGGGCGGCAAAGGTAAAGGTAAAGGATAAATTGCCTGAAAACTTATCCTTTAAAATCGGCAGTCTTCATCAAGACCGCCGATTTTTTTTCGTTTCAATAAGACTTTGCAAAGATGCTTTTGCCTATTTTGGGTTTTATAATAACGGTTGAAAATATGAACAGTAATCAACAAAAATGGTTTGCGCTCGAAATTACGGCTGATTTCCCCGCATCGGAAGCCGTCGAATTTGCCCTGAACGAACTCGACGCGCTCGGAACAGAAATCAACAATTTCGGCAAAGAACCGACCGAAACTCTGACGATTATCGGCTATTTTAACGAACGATTTGCCAATCAAATCTGGCAAAAGCAATTATTGGAAGCCGTGCAGATCTACGGATTTTCAGCGGACGCGATCAAAAAGACCGAATGGCGCGAAATCGAAAATCAGGACTGGCTCGCCGAATGGAAAAAGCATTGGAAACCGACCGAAACCGGAAAATTCATCATCGCGCCGACCTGGGAAAATGTTGAAACAAGCGAAAAGATCGTCATCCGCATCGAGCCTTCGATGGCTTTCGGCACGGGGACGCACGAAACAACAAGGCTCTGCCTGCGGGCGATTGAGGAAAACTACGACGGCGAAATGAGTTTTTTGGATGTCGGCACGGGAACGGGAATTTTAGCCATCGGCGCGGCGAAAATTCAAGACAGAAGCGTAAATGAAAAAGGGAAAATCTCAGGCTGCGACACGGATTTTGATTCGATCAAGATCGCTAAAGAAAACGCCGAGATCAACGAAACCGAAAACATCGAATTTTATATCGGTTCGATCAGCGAAGAAACCGATTCGTTCGATTTTGTCTGCGCGAATTTAACGGCTGACGTGATTTTGCCGATTCTGCCTTTATTAATTGAAAAGTCGAAAAAAATGCTGGTTTTATCGGGAATTTTGAAGGAGCAGGAAAACCTCGTCACCGACGCGCTGAACAAATTTCAAATCTCGAATTTCAAAATCGAAACCGACGGCGAATGGATTTCGATCTTAATTCGCAAAACTTATTAAGCGATAAAAGATTAGGTTGACGCGAGAATGTACAACAAACTTCAGTTTGTTGCGAAGTTCAACAATCCGAACGATCACCGGCAAAGTGCGTTCCGCGTATGCCGTACATTTCATCCTTAACCGCTCTAAATAATTACGAATGTTCCGTCAACGATAAAAGGCTAACGCACTCTGACGAGAATTTCCTTTTTGCCGCACGGTGCTTCAAAGGTAATGGTAAAAGTTCCGGTTTTTGTGCTGACGGATTTGATGATATAAAACGAACGTCCCGCGTTTTCGCCGATTTCCGGTTCGAGCGCAATTTCGACATCACCCGGACTGCTTGAGGTCGCCGTCAGTTGTTTGAGATCGTCGGTATCTTCATAGCCGACCGACACGCCGAAACTGCCGCCGTCTTTAAGCAGCGAAACGGTTTCAATATTGGCGACAATTTTACAGCTTTTAATTTCCTTCGACGCGGTATTTGTTGTGCTGTTTTCGCTACTTTGATTTTCTTTCTCGTTTTTTAATCCGACAGCAGACGGAATATCGCCGTCGTCGGTAATTGTTATCAAAGGCATTCGCGGCTTCGGTTTAGTGCTTAATTTCAACATCGGACGAACTTTCGATGTGCCGGTCGTTTTGATGGTCGAGAGCGTTTCCGAACGGCGAAGAATCGCGCCGCCGCGTCCGGCAATCCATAAATCCCTGCCGCCGAGAAAGGCGATTGCCTGCAAGGCGTTGCTCGTGACGTTCGGCTGAGTTTCCCACGTTCGTCCGCCGTCTTGCGTGCGAACGACCGCGCCGAGTTCGCCGACCGCCAACGCTTCGTTTCGCCCGTAGGCGATCACGCTGTAAAGATTCATTCTGACGCTTGCTTCCTGATCCATCCACGTCACGCCGCCGTCCTCGGTGCGCAGAATCGTGCCGCGCGAGCCGACCGCGAAACCGAATTTTTCATCGAAAAATGAAACTGCGTAGAGATTTTCCTGAAGATTCGTTTTAACTTTCGTCCACGTTAAACCGCCGTCAAGGGTGGTTAAAATCGTGCCCGAAGAACCGACGACGATGCCGCGTTTTTCGTCAAAGAATTTCACGTCTTCGAGCCAGTTTCGCGTTCCCGATTCGACAATTTCCCAATACGCGCCGCCCGTGTCGCTTCGCAAAATCGTTCCGTCCGCGCCGACCGCGAAACCCGTTTTTTCCGTGACGAAATAAATGCCCAGAAGAGTGCCATTGAAATTGGAAACTCCGTTGCCCCAGCTCGCGCCGCCGTTTATCGTCCGCAGAATCGTGCCGCCGTCGCCGACGACCCAGCCTTTTTCGCCGCTGATAAAATTCAGCGCGTTCAGATTCGCGTCCGTTCCCGAAACAACCGGCAGCCAGTTTTGTCCACTGTCGTTGGTAATCCAGATTTTTCCGCGCGAACCGACCGAAATTCCGAGGTTTTCGTCGAAAAACGCGAGATCATTAACATCCTCGCGCCCGCCTTCCGAAAGTCTCTGCCACGAATAACCGCCGTCGTCCGTGCGGACGATCAAACCGCTTTCGCCGACCGCCCAGCCCGTGTATTGATCGGCAAAAAACAGCGAAACGAGCTTCGGATTCGTGCGGATATTAAACGGCAGCCACATCGTTCCGCCGTCGCCCGTCAGCCAGACCAAACCGTTCGCGTCGGTCATCGAGCCGTTCCGCTCGTCGGCAAACGACACGGAAAGAAAATCGGCGCGGCTTAAAATATTGATCTTCTGCCACGTTTCGCCCTCATCTTCGCTGCGCACCACACAGCCGCCGTAACCGACCGCGATGATTTTTTCCGCCGAAAGATACGCCGCGCTCGAAATCAGTGCCGCGCCGCACGGATTACTGGTTTTCCATATTTCGCCGCCGTTTCGGGTCGTCAGAACGATTCCGTTTTGTCCGGCGATAACCGCTTTATCTTTATCAAAGGCGGAGATTTTCAAGAGATTTTCTCTGGTTTTCGAGTCCTGCGACTTCCATTTTTCGCCGCCGTTGGAAGTCTTCAAGATTCGTCCGTAAGTTCCGACCGCCCAACCCGTCTGCGCGTTTTCGCCCGCGAAATTTACGCCGTAAAGCTGGTCTTTTGTTTCGATTGAAATTTGTTTCCAATCTTTTCCGCCGTTGCCGGTCGTGAAAACCGAACCGCGCGCGCCGACGATGACCGCCGTTTTTTTATCGCGCACGAAAACGCCCGAAAGCGTAACTTCAACCGGCGGCAATTGTTTTTCCCAACGAAAACCGCCGTTTTCCGTCCGCAAAATCGTGCCGTCCGAACCGACCGAATAGCCGATTTCCTTATCTTTCGCAAAATGGATCGAATACAGCGGATTGCCCTGCGGCAGAGGATTCTGCCAAACCCAACCGAGCGCGTTTCGTTTTTGCGGAAAAACAGCAAAACAGCAAAGCAAAATAATAACCGCAGAGACGCAGAGACGCAGAGCTTTTAAAGAAAAAGGTGCAAGACAAAAAGTCTGAATTTTACCTTTCACCTTTTGCTCTAATTTTCTCTGCGTCTCTGCGTCTCTGCGGTTCAAATTTCCAAAACTCCTATTTCCGCTACTAATTCGTCGAACATTACTTCATCAATTCTTCCAAGCTCGGCGGTTTTCCGCGCGAGCGTGTCAACGACTTCCTGCACGTCGTGTCCGGCGTGACCTTTGACCCATTCCCAGGTGATTTTATGTTTCTGCGCCGCCTTTTCGAGTTTTGCCCACCATTCGAGGTTCGCTTTCTTGCGAAAGTTGCCCTGCATCGTTTGGACGACGTAGCGCGAATCGGTCAAAACTTTGACTTTACACGGCTCGGAGAGTTTCTCCAAACCGATCGCGGCGGCGGCGATCTCCGCCTGCTGATTGGTCGCCGCGCCCAAGTATTCGCCGAACGCGCGCCAGTAACCTTTATAACCAAGTGCGGCAACCGCCGCCGCCCGCGGATTTCCCTTGCCATTGCCGAGCGATGAACCGTCGCAGACGATTGTAACTTCTTTCATAATCGGAACGCCGCCATCGTGACGGCAAACGTCGTGCAAACGACGTAAAAAACTCTCTAATTTATCACGTTGAATTTAATCAACGCTGTTTGAACGCTTCCCGCGTTCATTGCCGTCAGGATGACAGCGTTCCATTTCCACATAAAATTATTTTAACTCAACCCGCCGCGATGAGATTTTCGACCAGACGAATTTGAACAGGAAACCGAAAAAGAAAGCGCAGGCGACATATATCACACTATTCAGAACCAAAGCCCTCGAATTCCACAACATTGACTCTCGAAACATCGGAAAGGGAACTCCCCAAATAAAATCTCCCACGTGAGAAAACTTTAAGCCTCGGTATTCCCAATAAAGAAAATCATTCCGAGCGTCGAAGAAATCAATAATATTCAAAACCGTCCACAGCAAAACATTGAATAAAACGCCCATTCTGAATGCGATGTCATAGATTTTGCTCATTTCAGGGTTTCCTCAAAATCAACCAAAATCGGTTCTGAAATTAAATTTCCGGTCCAAAGATTTCCATAATTTTTCCATTTATCGCGTAATTTCCCGAAGTATGTAAGGTTTTGCGCAAGTTGATTATTATTATCAAACCAAACCGGCATCAAACGGCATTCGACTTGAAATTTCAGCTGCGAGTTGCTTCTAATGTCTTCCAAAGAAATCGGTGAATGATGAATGCCCTCAGTGACGACAAGCAGAGTTTCGCCTTTCTCATTTACTACTTTTTCTTCGCTTCGCTCTATTTTTGCGGGAATGCTTTCTTCAAAATCAAAATCAAATTCCCAAATGCCGTTCGGCTGAAGTATTTTACTGAATTTCTCGGGCGGCGAGTTTTTGTTAAGATTCTCGTCAATTTGTTTCAGCTTTGGCAAAAAGGAGGATGTCAATAAAGAAAAGTAGCCGATATTTTCGCCATTCGCTTTTATGACTTTTATTCGATTGCATTGATTATAGCCGGAAAAAAATATGACATTTTCAGGAGCTTCATTGGAAACCGTCATTTTCAAATCAATCGCCAGTAAAACCTCTTTTGATGAGGCATTTCTTTTCTTGATCTCGACATTCTTGACCGTTCCTTTTAATAACAACGGATTCGGCTCGACTTTACCGGTCTGACCAAACGTTAAAGCATTTAACAACAAAACCGTAAAAACCACCAAATATCTCATTTTGCTTCATTTCCTCCGACTGAAACGACATTGTCAACATAACCTTCAAATGTATCGTCGTGCGAAATCACGAAAAGCTGGTCGAAGGTTTTGCGCTCGGTAATATGCGAAATCTGCTCGGCAAGGCGTTCGCGCCGCGCCGCATCCATATTGGTCGTCGGTTCGTCGAAAAACGCCAGACGAACATCGGAAAGCTGTTTGAGCAAAGCCAGCCGAACCGACAAAGCCGCCGCCATCTGTTCGCCGCCCGAAAGATTGATGAATGGTCGCTCGTGTCCGTCTTCTTCCAGCAGAATCCCGTAATCTTCCGTCCATTTTAAAGAGCGTTCGGCGTTTCCGGTAATCTCACGAAACATCTGGTTGGCTTCGAGTGAAACGTAATAAATATAATTTTTGGCGACGAGCGGCGCGCTTTTTTTCAAAGTTTCGCGGATAAAATCCGTCGCTTCGGCAATTTTTTCGAGCCGTTCTTTTTCCTGAAACTCGCCCTGCATCGCTTTGCGGATTTCCGCCAGCCGATCTAATTCCTTTTCGGCGTTTGTTCTTTGCCGTTCGGCGTTTGCCAGATTCGCCCGCGTTTCCGCCTGCCGTTTTTCGCTTTCCGAAAGCGCGTATTTTTCCGTTTGATGCCGTTCGCGGTCGTAAGTTTCGTTCGCGCCCAAAAATTCTTTTTCCGCTTTTTCGAGATTTTCCGTGGAAAGTTTTAAATCGGCATTGGCTTTTTCAAAATCCTTTTCGCGTTCGGGCAGCAATCGGGCGGCGTTTTCGTTTGCCAAAAATTCGCGGTGCGCGTTTGCCGTCCGGTCTCTTTCTTCAGAAAATTGTTTCCAGTTCGCGTCCAAATCCTTGTAGCTTTCAAGCTGTTCGGTAAAAATCCGGCGATTACTTTCGAGCCGTTCGAGATTTTTTTCGATGTTCGACAATTCATCGCGAATCACCAATTCGCGTTTCGTTTCCGCTTCGAGAATCTGGATGCGGGCTTTCGGATTGTTCAATTCCTTTAACTTCGCTTCCGTGCGCGTCAGATCGCTTTGCAGTTTTTCCTTGTCGCCGATGTCTTTTAAGAGATTATCTTTTTCGGCTTTGTAGCCTTTGCCTTCGATGGAAATTTCTTCTTCGCGGGCTTTTAGGTTTTCGAGCGCCGCCGAAAATTTCTCCGCGTCGCGGGCGAGTTTGAGCGCGTCGGCGATGGATTTCTGCTCGGTTTCGAGCGTATTGATCTGCATTCTGACTTCGACAAACTGATTTTTCAGAAAACTTTCAAGCGTTTCGCCGGGTTTTAAGTTCAAACATTTTTGCGAAAGAATCGGGCAA
>JALHNX010000138.1 GCA_022843305.1 Pyrinomonadaceae bacterium
AAGAAAATGATAATGAGAGAGTGCCAAATTTTTAAACTCAGATTCTTTACACAAATCGCGCTTTGCGGTTTGCTCGTCTTTTTAGTTTCCTGCGGCGGATCCAAAGATAAACATCTTGCTCGCGGCGAAGAATTTTTGCAGAAACGCAAATTTCAGGAAGCCGTCATGGAATTTCGCGCCGCCGCCGATATTGACAAAAACTCGGCTGGCGCGCAATGGGGATTGGCGCGCGCCTTCGAAAAACTCGAACAATTTAACGAAGCACTCGAAGCACTGCGAAAAACCTCAGACCTCGCGCCCGAAAACCTCGAAGCAAAAACAAAACTCGGCAATTATTACCTGCTCGTTCAGCCGCCGATGATGGCGGAAACCGAAAAGATTCTCGAAGAAATTTTCGTCAAAGATACGAATTACATTGAAGCGCATATCTTAAAAGCCTCGTTTTTCGCCGCGCAGAAAAAGAGCGAAAAAGAAGTTTTAGACGTTCTGAACGGGGCAATCGCGCTCGATCCGAATCGCACCGAATCCTATATTTCTCTGGCGCGTTTCTTTATGAAGCACGACAAGGCGGCGGAAGCCGAAGCCGCGATCCGGAAAGGCGTGGCGGTTAATCCGAACGCGGCGGTCGGGTTCGTCGAATACGGCAGATTTTTGGTTTTCGCGAATCGCGCCGCCGAGTCGGAAGCGCAATTTAAAAAAGCGACCGAGGTCGAGCCGAAAAATTACGAAGCCCGCGAAGCGATCGCCGAATATTACGTTTCCGCGAAACAATACGACAAAGCCGAAATTGCCTATCAAGATTTAGTTCAGATTCAGGAAAACAGCCCCGAAGCGTGGGTCGAACTGGCGAATTTTTACGCTCAAATCGGACGCAAAGACGAAGCCGTTACGATTTTTAATCAGATTCTAACCGAATCGCCCGAATACGTCCGCGCCCGTTACCGTCTGGGCGAGATATATCTCGAACAAAAAGAAACCGCCAAAGTCGGCGAACAAATCGAAGCGCTTTTGAAGATTAACGATAAAGACGCGGAAGCCTTACTGCTTCGCGCCCGTTTGAGTTTGCAGGAAAACAAAGCCGAAGACGCGGTTAAAGATTTAGAGGAAATTCTCAAAAAACTGCCGAGCCACCGCGACGCGCTTTTCTTTATGACCGAAGCGCGGCTCGCGCTCGGACAAACCGATCAGGCGCGCGCGTTTATCGGCGATCTTGAAAAATATCACCCGAATTACTTAAAGACAAAATTATTAAAAATTCAGACGGCATTTGCCGACGGCAGCGCGGAAAACGCCTATCGTTTGGCAAATGATCTATATGAAACGTCGAAAGGCATTGTCGCGGACGCTTCGGTGATGACGCGGGAAGTTGCGGAAATCCGCGTGCGCGCGCTTTCGGCTCGCGGTTTGGCAAATCTTCAGCTCGGAAAACTGCCGGAAGCGAAAGCCGATCTGCAGGAAGTTTTGAAAAATTCGCCGCGCTCGGCGGGCGCGATGATCAATCTGGCAAAGGTTTTCACTGCCGAAAAGAATTTGGCGGAAGCCTTGAAACTCTATGAAAATGCGCTTGCCGCCGATGTTAAGAATTTCGACGCACTGAGCGGCGCAATCGGCGTTTTGAACGCCCTCAAGCAATTCGCGCCGGCACACGCCAAAGTTGACGAATTTTTAACGAAAAACGCCGGTCGAAACGACGTTCAAGCCGCTTTGCATTATTTGAAATCAGACGTTTTCATTGCCGAAAAGAACAATGATTCAGCCGAAGCCGAACTGAAAAAGGCGATGGACTTGGACGAAAATTATCTGCCCGCATATTCGGCTTACGCATCGCTTTTGATTCAGAAAAACCAGACCGACGCGGCGATCGAGCAATATCGGACGGCGGTTCAAAAGAAACCTTCGGCGGCGGTTTTTACGATCATCGGAATGCTCGAAGAAGCGCGGAACAACGCGTCCGAAGCCGAGAAAAATTATCGTCGCGCACTCGAAATCACGCCCGAAACGCCGATTGCGGCAAACAATCTGGCGTGGCTGATTGCCGACGGCGGAACGGGAAATCTGGACGAAGCCCTGCGTCTTGCACAGTCGGCGGTCAACAAAAATTCCAACGTCGCCGGATATTACGACACGCTCGGCTGGGTTTATTTCAAAAAAGGCTTATATTCGCCGGCGGTCGAGCAATTGAAAAAAGCCGTCGCGCTTGATGACGCAGACGCGAAACGCACGGGCGCGATGCCGAATCCCGCGTATCGTCTGCGTTTGGGAACGGCGCTGGCTTCGTCGGGCGATAAATTTTCGGCGCGCAGAGAAGTCGAAACTTCGCTCGCAAACGAGCAGAGTTTAAGCCAAAAAGAAGCGCAGGACGCGAGAAGTTTACTGGCAAATCTTTAAATAATAAGGGGTTGAAAATGTTTTTGTTATTTGAAGTCGCAAGCCAAAATTTGATTCTCGGGTTTATTCCCGAATCGCTCGGTTTGTTGATTTTCGGAGTCGGACTGGTTTTATTAACTATCGGATTGCGCCGTTTTATAAAACGCGGCGAAAAAAGCGCGGACGGCGGAATCATTCACACGACTAAATAAATTTTATCGGTAATTTGCAGGAAAAAAGATGAGTATTGAATTCAGACAAAGAACGGCGGGCGAGTTTATCAAAATGCTGAAACGGCGGAAATGGTTTATTTTTCTGCCCGTGATTACGATGACGGCGGCAATCGGCTATGTCGTCTATAAATTGCCGAGCGTTTACGAATCGAAAACTCTTTTGACGGTCAAACCGCCGCAGATTTCGGATAAAGTCGTGCAGTCGCTTTCGGACGAGGATTTGTCGCAGCGTCTGCAAACCATTAATCAGGAAGTTTTGTCGCGCTCGTCACTCGAACCGATGGTGACGAAATACGATCTCTTCAAGTCGGAGCGCAATTCGGGAATGGATATGGCGCTGATCGTTGATAAGATGCGGAAAAATATCGTCGTCGAAGTCGAAAAAAGCGATCTCGACAAGCTCGCTGCGTTTCGCATCAGCTACCGCGACCGCGATCCGGCGGCGACGCGCAACGTAACGGCGGAATTGGCGGCAAAATACGTCAACGCGCAGGTTCTCGCCTCGACGCAGAGCGCCGAAACGACGCGCGATTTTCTGCAGAAGGAACACGATTCGGCGAAAAACGAACTTAATCTGATCGAACAGGAGCGTCTGAAACTGATGATGCAGAATGTCGAAACTCTGCCCGAATCAGCGCAGGGTTTGATTGCACAGCTTGACGGTTTGCGCAAACGCGAAGACAGCATTACGAAGGAAAAAGAAACCTTAAGCGTCGAAAAAGGACGGCTCAACGACCAGATTGCTTCGAATAATCGCCAGATGCGTCTGATCGAAGATTACGGCGAAAAGGAAACGCAGGAAGCGGCGCGCTCGGCGGCGCAGATCGAAGACACGCCCGCTTACGCGCAATTAGTCAACAAACGCGCCGAACTTTCCGCACAACTCGACAAACTTTTAAAGGTTTTTAAGGAAAAACACCCGGAAGTCGTCGCCAAAAAAGACGAGATCACGCGCGTCAACGACGAGATCGAAAATCTGCGAAAAAGCACCGACAAGCGCGTGCAGGTCGCGAGCCAGTCGAGCAGCCGCAAAGCCGAGCTGCAAAAGAAAAATCTCGAACTCGAAAATCAGCGCATTCAAAGTCAAATCGTGCAGATCGAGCGGCAGATCGCGTTCAAAGATCAGGAAGTTCAGCAAAACGCCGGACAAATCTCGATTCTCGAACAGAAGATTAACGCGATTCCGAACGTCAAAGTCGCGCTCGAAGGCATCAATTCGCAGTATCAATCGGCGAAGCAAAAATACGACGACCTGTCGAAAAAGATCAACGATGCTTCACTCCAAGTCAACCGTGAATCGAACGCGCAGGGCGAAACGATCCGCGTTCAGGATCCGGCGAATCTCCCCGAATCGCCCGTCGCGCCGAAGCGTTTTATGCTGACGGGTTTAGGTGCCGGGATCGGTCTGGCGATCGGTTTGTTTTTAGCCGCGCTTTTTGAATTGCCGCGCGTTTTCAAGATTCAGAATATCGAAGACGCGAAACATTACACGGGCTTGCCGGTTCTTGCTTCGGTTCCGCCGCTGCTTTCGCACGACGAAAAAGTTTGGCTCAGACGCTCGCATTGGCTGCGCGTGATGGCAGGCGTGATCGCCGCCGTCGGCGCGATTCCGCTGATTGCGATGCTTTTGCAAGCGACGAAGATTTTTGAACGAATGGTTTCATAACGATTTTGGATTTTAGATTTAATCTGAGATTTGAAATTTCAGATTTGAGATTCTTTCGGAGAAGAAAATGTATAAAGAATTTTTCGGATTAGAAGATACGCCGTTCACCTTAACGCCCGACCCGCGTTTTATCGTGTTCACGCCGTCGTATAACGAAGTTTTGGCGAGTCTTTACTACGGGCTTGAAAATGCGAAAGGCTTGATCGTGCTGACGGGCGAAGTCGGAACGGGAAAAACGACCGCGCTGAGATGGATTTTGCGCCGTCTGGATTCCTCGGTTTTGGCGGCGTATGTTTTCAATCCGCGTCTTTCGATTGACGAGTTTTATCATCACGTAACGCAGATGTTGAACATCAAAGACTGGACGAATAAAGCCGAATTGCTGCAAGTGATGGGCAAAGTTCTGGAAGAACGCCACCGAAGAGGTTTGCGGACGGTTTTGATTATTGACGAAGCGCACGAATTGTCGGATTACGTTCTTGAAGAAATTCGCCTTTTGATGAATTTTGAATCGGACAATGCGAAACATCTGCAAATCGTGCTGACCGGACAGCCCGAACTGCGCGAAAAACTCAATCAGCCGAACTTGCGCCAATTAAAACAACGCGTCGCGCTGCGCTGTAAAATGCACGCGCTGCCGAATGTCGAAGAAATCGAACGCTATATCACCGAGCGGCTTTTGATCGGCGGTTCGGATCAGCCGAATATTTTCACACCCGGCGCGATTGATTTTATTTTTCAATGTTCGGAAGGAATTCCGCGCCAGATCAATAATCTGTGCGACAACGCGATGCTCGCGGCTTACGCGGCGGGCGAACAGATCATCGGTCGGCAGATTATCGAAGAAGTCGCGGATAATTTGGATCTGCTGCCGCGCAACGATGCTTTGATGGCAAGCGATAAAGCGGTCGAAAATGTCAGTTCGGCGCGGGTTCTAACATCGGAAGCGCGCGAAGAATTGTGGAACAATCAGGCGCGCGCCGAAAAGCCGAAACCGATGTTTAAGACCGAAAAGCCGAACAATAGCGTAAATTCAAACGCCGATAAAAAAAACAAAAAATCACCGTTTGACGATATGGACGACGACATCAGTCTGGAAATCGAGGAAATCGGCGGATTCTACTAAATTACGAATTACGAATTACGAATTTTAAATTTTTAATCTCAATTCGTAATTTGAAATTCGTAATTTGATTACGGAGTAATCAAATGAGTATTCTTAAAGCATTACAAAAAAAGCAAGTTGAGCAAACAAACGAAACGGCGGAAGCACCGAAGGGAACGGTCGTTCCTTTTGACCGCAGCGAGCGCAGCAATGCAAAACGCCCGAGTGCGCCGCCGGAAATGTTTGCCGACAAGGATTTCAAAATCGGAACACCGAGTTTAGCGTTCGATGGGCAGTCAGATTCTTTGGTCGGGACGGCACTCCCTGACTCTTTATCTGAAATAACTGCCGGGGCAACTTTGAACGCTATTGGTTCGACGCGCAACGCCGAAAAACGTCTGCCGGAATTTTCCGCGTGGACGGTCGAAGCGGAGCGCGTCGAACCGCGCCTTGTGGCGATAACTCAGCCGCATTCAAACTATTGCGAAGAATACCGCAACCTCAGAACGCAGATTCTGCACCGCAGCCAACGCCAAAAATTACAGTCAATCGTCGTCGCAAGCATCAACCCGAGCGAAGGCAAAACGATTACCGCGCTCAATCTTTCGTGGCTTTTGGCGCAGACCGACGGCGTGAAATGTCTGATTATTGACAGCGATCTGCGGATGCCGTCTCTGACCGATTATCTCGGTATCGAAGCTGACAAAGGACTTTCCGACATTCTCACGGGAGACACCAGTTTGCAGGATTCGATTATCAAACTTGAGCCTGCCGGACTGCATATTCTGCCCGGCGGCGAAGCTCGCAGCGATGTTGCCGAGCTGATTTCGGGACCGAAATTCAAGGAAATTCTGCGGCAGGCGCGCGAGCTGTTCGATTATGTGATCATTGACGCGCCGCCGCTCGGGATTTTTACCGACGCGAATATTTTGATCAATCACGCCGACGGCGCAATGCTCGTCGTTCGCGCCGGACGTACCAGCTACAGCGCGATTGACCGCGTTCTCGAAACGCTTCCGAAAGACAGAATGATGGGCGTTGTTCTGAATCATTCGGAAGACGTTTTGGACGAAACTCATTACAACTACGGTAATTACAAAAAGAATTAAAAAACGCAATTTTTAACTGATGAATGGCTCAAAATTCAGCCTCCGAACGATAGGATTACTGCTTGCCGATGCCGCGATAATTTACGGCGGCATCATTCTGGCACTGTATCTGCGTTTGGGCGTTGAAGGTTCCGCTTATCAGTTAAACGAAAGAAACGGCTGGCTGAAAATTTCTCTGGCAACCGCCGTCTGCGTCTTGATTTTTTATTTTTACGATCTTTACGATTACACGGTAATGACCAACCGGCGCGAGCTGATGCTGCGGCTCGTACAGGCTTTGGGAATCGCCTGGGCGTTGCTCGCACTGGTTTTTTATTTCGTGCCGCCGCTGCTTTTGGGGCGCGGCGTTTCGGTTATTTCCGTGCCGCTCGTTTTAATTTTGCTGTTAGGCTGGCGCTTTCTGATTCATTATTTGATGGGACATCCCGAAATCGGCGAAAAAATTCTCGTCGTCGGAACGGGGCAAGCCGCGCGCGACACCGCCGAAGCCGTTCTGGAAAGACGCGACGCGGGCTACAGAATCGTCGGATTCGTGACCGAAAACGGCATTAAACCGAACACGAAAATCGGCGAAACAACGGTTATCGGCACAACCGACGAACTCGACAGTATTGTTTTGAAAGAAAAAGTTGACCGCATCGTGATCGCCGTGCGCGAACGGCGCGGAACTTTTCCGACCGAAACGCTTTTGAAAATGAGTCTCGCGGGCAACGTCAACATCGAAGAATGCACGTCGTTTTTCGAGCGCGTAACGGGTCAAGTTCACGTTGATATGCTGCGCCCGTCGTGGCTGATCTTTGCGGGTCGCCCGAAAGAAACGCGTCTGAAATCGGTTTTTCGTGAATTGACTCATCGCGGATTGGGTTTGATCGGACTTGTTTTGTCTTTGCCGATTGCGCTTTTGACGGCGATCTTAATCAAGCTCGAATCGAAAGGCGCGGTTTTTTACCGGCAGGAACGTGTCGGTAAAAACGGCAAGATCATCAAGGTCATCAAATTTCGCTCGATGCGCACGGATGCCGAAAAAGACGGCGTTCCGATTTGGGCGACCGCCGGCGACGACCGCGTAACGCGCATCGGAAAGATCATCCGCAAAATCCGTATTGACGAGATTCCGCAGTTCTGGAACATCATCAAAGGCGAAATGAGCTTTGTCGGACCGCGCCCCGAACGCCCGCATTTTGTCGCGCAACTCGCGGAAGAAATCCCGTTTTACGAGCATCGCCACTTGGTCGCGCCGGGTTTGACGGGTTGGGCGCAGATCAAATATCCATACGGCGCATCGGTCGCCGACGCGCGGCAGAAACTGCAATACGATCTGTATTACATCAAAAATCAAAGTTTGGCTTTGGATTTGGTGATTGTTTTTGAAACCGTCAAAACCGTGCTTTTCGGGAAAGGCGGACGGTAAAGGTAAAAGGCAAAAGTAAAAAGGCAAAAGAAATTGGATAAAATGATTTAATAAGCGTTTTAGCTTGACGGAGATAAGAAAGATGAAAGCGGTAAAATTTTTGCAAAGATTTAGTGTTTGTTTGGCGGTCGGATTGATTTTCGCGGCGGGCGTTTTCGCGCAACCGGAAAATCCGAAAACGCGCGACCGCGTTGCGCCGGTCGAAACAAAAACAGATTCGACTGAAGCCAAAACGGATTCAACCGAAAAACCGGAACCGGCGACAACGCCGACACCGCCCGCGAGCGACGAAAAAACCGCTGAAACAAAAACCGAGGAAGCCGAGAATATCCTGCCGTATTACAACAATTATCTGAAGGAATACCGGCTCGGACCGAACGATATTATTACGGTCGAAGTTTTCGGGCAATGCCCGGATTACTGCAAAACCGGCATCACCGTTCCGCCGACGGCGCGGATTTCTTATCCGCTCATTCGTGAAGGCATTCTGGTCGGCGGCAAAACCGTCGAACAGGTGGCGGATGAAATCACCAAAAATCTTGACGAATATATTATCGAACCGAAAGTTACGGTCACGCTCGACAAAGCGATGAGCGTTCGTTACAGCGTGATGGGCAAAGTCGCCGCGCCCGGAATTCGGATTATGGACAGAAAAGTCAGTCTGTATGAAGCGATAATCGAAGCCGGCGGCATAACCAAAGAAGGCGACAAGAAAAAAGTTTCGGTCATCAGTTTTGACGCGCAAGGCAAACTTTCGCGCAAAGATGTCAATCTGATGGAGATCGAAAGCGGCAAATTGCCGATGATCTTCTTGAATCCGGGCGATCAGGTGGTGGTCGGCGGAAAAGGTTTCACAATTGAGAAATTCTTCGATTACGTCGGAAAATTCAGTGCTTTGCGTCTGCTTTTCGGCAGTCCGTTTTAAGAGATTTGCGACTTTAGATTGGCGATTGATTTTCCGGTCGCCGAATCGCAAATCTGTTTATCAATCAAATGATTTGGTTTAGGAAAATTTCAGTTGTTCTGGTTTGCTTCGTTTGTTTTCAGACGACGAATGCCGTTTGGGTAAAACAGAACACAAATACTTTCGCGTGGCTTCACGACATTTACTTTTTCGATGAAAATCGAGGCTTTATCGCCGGCAGCGGCGGAACTTTTCTTGAAACGAAAGACGGCGGAAAAACCTGGACAAAACGTAAAAACTTTATCGCCGACAAAATCCTGCAAATCAATTTTTCCGACGATTACACGGGCTGGCTTTTATGCGAACGGAACATCTTTAATCGCGGCGAAAATTCCTCGTCTTATTTGATGAAAACGACCGACGGCGGCACGAATTGGGAAAAAGTCGAAGTTAAAGACGCGGGACGCGCACGCCTCACGAAAATTTTCTTTAACCAAAAAGGCAAAGGCTTCGCCGTCGGCGAAAGCGGTGCATTTTTTGAATTGAACGACAACGGTGTTTGGGAAAGATCGCCTTCGCCGATTCGCTATTTATTACTTGACGGTAAATTTCTCGACGATCAAAACGCGGCAATCGTCGGCGCCGGCGGAAACGTCTATTTTACCGAAGACGCGGGCGCGAGCTGGAATCAGGCAAATGTTTTCGGCAAAAGCTCTGCAAAACTGAATTCCGTCTTTTTCGCCAATCAAAAAAACGGCTGGGCGGTCGGTTCTGAAGGAAAAATCTTTCAAACTATGAGCGGCGGAAAAACGTGGCGCGAACAAAACTCGAAGATTACAAAAGATTTGCACGATGTCTTTTTCAAAAACACGGCGGAAGGCTGGGCGGTCGGCAATGAAGGCACGATTCTGCACACAAACACCGGCGGAAATGTCTGGATCGCGGAAGAAACGAACGTTAAGCACAAGCTCGAAAAAGTATTGTTTGTCGGCAAAAAAGGTTTTGCTGTCGGCTTCGGCGGCACGATCTTGGTTTACGGTGAAACCGATCCAAGATAACAATCAGCCGTCAAACCCGTTTTACAGACCGGAAACCAATAAAAAACTTTCGGGCAAACTTGACAGGCAAAGCGAAATTTTCGTAGTATGACAGTTCGCTCTTTTGAAAAAATGAGCGAGTTTTTTTGAAATAAACGTGCCGTTTATTGAAAAACTAAAAGATTTTCGGGCATGTACGTCAATTGGTAGACAGCCTCCCTTACAAGGAGGAAGTTAGGGGTTCGAGTCCCTTCGTGCCCACCAATTTCGATTTTGGATTTTAGATTTTGGATTTTGGATTGAAGTAATTCTCCAAAATCCAAAATCTAAAATCCAAAATTCCCAAAGTGCGGAGTCGTAGTTCAGTTGGTTAGAACGCCAGCCTGTCACGTTGGAGGTCGCGGGTTCGAGTCCCGTCGGCTCCGCCATTAAAATCAATACAATCAATAACTTAAGAGTCATCATTGCGATGGCTCTTTTCTTGTTTTGGGCATACTTCGCTTATCTAAGCAGGCTTTTTTGGCTACCATTTCGGCTACCATTTAAAATTTTTCTTGCATTTTTTTTTATTATAGTTGTATAATTCCGAACACTTTTAGGAGGAGTTATGGAAGCAGCGGAAATCCTGTTTTGGATATTACTTGGCATCGGAGTAATCGTTGGGGGCTGGGCTATGATAGCGGAGATAAAGTCTTTTAGCACCGCAGAGAGTTATAGAAAAGCCAAGCAAGAAAAGCGTTTCCCTTTAAATATCCAAGGAACTTTTGTAGTTTGCTGGTCATTAGTTGGAGGTATAGTGATTCTTCTTTTGTTCCTTCCAGTTAATGGGCAGCTATTAGACCGCCCTTTGGCTTATGTTTTAAGCATTACTCTTGTTGGGTGTACTGCGGGCATGACGTTTGGAGAATTATTCACTAAAAAAACCAAAACATACACTGAGGAGGAAGACCCTTTAGGGATTTTATGAACACCGAACAATTAGGACGACTCGTAAAACAACAGTATCCTAACGCTATCTACAGCACATTCTCAGACTTTGAAATTGGACAGAAAGCACAAGCCAGATATGGTATTCAAGCCTTTGGCGCAGACGGTTTAATAGCCGCTCAGAACAACGGTATTCAATCTCAGATACCCAAACATACATCATCAAATATCAGGACAATGATTGGCGTTGTTCTAATCATTGGCGGGGCACTTACCTTTTATAATTTGTGGTCATTTAATGAGTGGCAATTCTTTGCAGCCGGAGTATTATCAATAGCAGCAATGATTGCCGGTACGATTATGGCGGTTACTGCTCATAAAGACCGCTACGCTGAGTACGAACACGCCAAACAGGTTTCACACGATAGCTTAGAACTTGCTACCAAACATCAGGATTTTATTATCAAGCTCCAAAATATGGCGTTTAATGAAGCGGAGCGAGAGTATAAAAAAGCCGTCATGATGCTCGATTTAGAAGGCATAATAGTGCGACTGCGAAATGAGCTTGCTGTTAGCGATGCCGCTAGGCATCAGTTGCTTGATCCTGAAACCTATTTGAGAATTCGGGAAATGCAAGCTCAGGCTGACATCAACTTAAAAGAGAAAGCCGAGTCACTTAAACTCGATGCCGCTCATTCCAGAGATTTGTCATTAATCAATTTTGAAGCGACACGACTGGAAACTAACTTAGCGATTGAAACATCAAGTCTGGAAGGACTGATACCCGAGCTTGAATTGACTGCGCTTAATAAACAGTTGGCTAATTTGTATGTGGAACTGGAAACCATTAAAAGAATCCCCGAATCTGATTACAAGATTCAGGAACTAAAGCGAATCGTCAATCACATGAAAGCACTGGAGAAAAGCATTCGTGGCAGACAAAAAAGACTGGCATAAATTTTTAACCGGCAGGAAATTCAAAGAATCATTCCCGTTGCCAACGGTAGAAAATGCTATTGATTCTCTGATGAAACGGGCGAAGTCCAACTACCCGCTCAGGCTTCTCGGCACAAAAGCCACCGGAGGAAGTATGTATTTATCGGAAGAGGAACGGTCAGTTAATGTTCATATTTTAGGAGCACCCGGAGAAGGCAAGTCTAAATTCCTTGAATCTCAGATCAGAAAAGATATTGATGCAGGGTTAGGGCTGTGCTTGATTGACCCGTCAGATTCAGGCGACACCGTTAAAAAAGTCCTCAATTACTGCGCCCTCAAAGGCAAGGAGAAGGTTTGTTTAATCTCACTCGATACTTTGGTCAAGTTCGATAAAATCGCCACGCTACAGCCACTACAGAGCCG
This sequence comes from Pyrinomonadaceae bacterium, assembly GCA_022843305.1. Taxonomy (GTDB): domain Bacteria; phylum Acidobacteriota; class Blastocatellia; order Pyrinomonadales; family Pyrinomonadaceae; genus JAFDVJ01. Next base: position 12,119 of record JALHNX010000138.1, read on the forward strand.
ACATACGAAGCAGTCAGTGGCAGGGATAATGGAAATTGTTAATATATTGTTCGGTTCGGAATCCAAAGACACGCCCAGAATTAAAAGAAGGTTATCAGCATTGCTCAGAATACTGGCAAAGAAGAACGCCACCATTTACGAAACCGTTTATTTCAGTGAATACAACAACCCCCATAAATGGGATTTTCTAGAGTTTGACCAAGACAGTGAAGTAATCCGGCAGGATTTTAGAACTCAGAATGTCTGGGAAACGTTTTTCTCCTCAACCATCAACCGATTAGATGACTTCTGGCGAGAGCCGTTATCACTGATACTAGGTTCTGATACGGGGATAGATTTTGTGCAGATGGTTCGGGAACAGTGGGTAATTTTAGTGAATGTTTCCCCCGGTCTTCGTTTGTCGCCGGAAGAGGCGCAGCTCCTCGGAGTGATTATCATTTCCCAAATCAATCAGGCGATAGATATTTTAACAGACGATGCCGCATCAAATCGGTGGCAGGGCAGATTTTATTTATACATTGATGAAGCCGGTAGATTTGCCACACCGCAGATTGACACTATTTTAAGTTACAAACGAAAAAGCGGGTTACATTTAATCATCGCTCATCACTTCTTTGACCAGTTCAAAGACAAGGCGGTACTCAAAGCAGTTAAGCAAAACACGGGCATTAAAATCATGTTCAATACTCGTGAACCGAAAGACCGGTTAGAGATGATGGAATCACTCGGCTACGGTGGACAGATCCCCCCAGCCGTAGCAGCGTACACCAACAAAGACCTTCCAAGGCAATCCGCTATAATAAAGAAGAATAAAGAAGAACCCGTCAGAGTGAGAATGGAAGACACGCCGGACGTTAAAATCTCGCAGGAGAAATTAGATGCCTATATCCAAAAACTGTTAGAACAACCATGGTACTTAACCAAAAAAGAAATCAAAGATCAAATCAATGAGCGAATTAAAGACCCAATCAACGAAAGAAAGAATCCTGTACGCCCTCAGCCTCCAAAAGCACCTGACAGCAAAGCACCTGTCACGCCTGTTGCTGAGGAACGAGAACCCCCAGACACTCCACGAGACAGTGAGGAAAAGCCTCCAACGGCTAGAAAAAGAAAACCTCTTACATTCTAAACACTACGGTTTAGGAAAAGAGAAATTGTGGCAGTTGGCTAAACATCCGGTCATCGAGAAGTTGGGTTACACCCCACCCAAGAATGAAATTCACGGTCTCTTTTATGACCATGAATTAATCGCCGGAGACCTGTTCGTTGCGCTTGCCCGAACAGGTTATTTACTCGACTGGCAATCTGAAACCCAACTGAAAAAGTTCCGCCCAGATTGCATGGCGATGCTTTCGGATCAACCCATTTATTTTGAAATCGAACGGGGTAATCAGAACCGCGCCAAGCTCATAAAAAAGGTGCAGAACTACTTTAACTACTTCCGTGAAACACGCCAAATGTTTCACACCATCTTTGTCGTTCCCGATGATTTGCATGACCAGATACTGGATATATTCCGTGAACTCAACGCTCCTCCAGCGTACGGTGTGACAAGGATAAATCCGTTTATAGGGGATGTCTTAAATGCGGAAATTCTGTCCCGCTCTAGTTCCCTTACGTTGTCCCATCTGCTTCCCGGTGAGGAGACGGACTAATTTTGCCAGAGCGCCGTATTTACAGGGGTTTGGCGCATCTACGGGAGATGATTAATTAGCGTAAGAGGGGGGAAATCAGGGAATCGGTGCGGTGCGAGTAAAGCTCCCGTTGGTCGCATTAACTTTAAGGGTAATAGGGCAACGAGGAGTTGTTAGTTTATGTGTGAGTTGAGAGTGGAAACTAAGTTGTGTGTGAGTTTCCTTTTTGTGTATGTGAGAGTTTGTTTTGATATGTGAAATATCATTGTGAGTTGTGTGTTAGGTGTTGCCGTGAAGGACAATTTTATTTCTTTGGTAGAGAGAATAAGGGGGGATACAATTCATCTCCTTCGGAGCTGTTGGCTTCGCCAACGGATTTTAAAACTTAGTACAGATGCCCAGTCCTACGCTCAGTTGGCGGGGTGCTTACTGTTGACAGTGGAGCCTCCCGGCTGCGCCAACTGAAATGTAGCAGGAGAGCCGACCCGCTACCGAAGTAAAGGCAAAGGATTTATATGGATATGAGAAAGTACGTCTTAATGAAGAGTTTACAGAGAGAGTATTATTTAGAGTTGAAGAGTAAACGACAGGTATATAAGACGAGAGAGATATTTGTATACAGATTAATTATTGTCTTGTTACTTGGTATATTAACGGGGCTTCTCCTGCACTAATTTCAGTTTAGCAGCCGACCTCCCCTATCAACAGCAAGCAAGGGAACTTCGCGTAGAACTTGCCACACCCTGAGCCATCGAGTTGCAGAGTTTTATTTTTTTTTATAAGTATGGAGTTGGGAACAGGGGAACAGTTTGTAAGAAGGAGATGAACTGATTTGGTATAATTCTCTATGCAGGTAAGCCCCTCTCGTCGCAAAGAACCGATTGAGCTTGTTAAGGTCTAACTATTCTGATGAATTTTTTTCAGGGAGTTTGGTAATTGGATAAAAGCCAGATGAACATATATGTGAAGTCCTAAGCATATATGGAATGCTACTTGTAAGAGAAAAACGCCTTAAGTGGCGTTTTCTTTTTTTTCTTGATTCTTTTTTTGTTGAATTACAAAGCTAACGGGCTTATTATACTAAACATTAGTAATTTAATATTAAGAAATTTGGGGGACTTTATGAAGAAAGCAGCTTGGTATTCAGACAAAGGTACTGTTCATCACAATAATTCTAAATGCACTCTCGGTAATAATATTGAGCGTGAAAACATTAAACAGGGTACGGGCGGAAAACCTTTATGCTCTCAATGTGCAGGACTAAATAGAAAAGCTAAATAGCTGGCTTGGCTTTAGTGAGTAGGTCAATTAAAAATTGCTTTGTTTCGTCTGATTGATGGTCGAGGTTGTCGTTACGGAGATTCCAATAAGCTGTATTAGTCACGATTTAATCTGACATTCTCGGCTGATTAGGAGTTTATTCTAATCAGCCACAATCAGGAGAATGTGAGATGAATACACAACAAAAAATAATCAA
>JALHNX010000139.1 GCA_022843305.1 Pyrinomonadaceae bacterium
CTAAAACCACAAACACGCAAACCGTTGAACGCATCAAACAGCTTCAAAAGAAAATCGGTCTCAACGACGACGGGATCATCGGACTGGTTACTTTATCGCGTCTCGAAGCGATTGTTGAGGAATATCTTGTCTTAAAAAAATCAGGCACAAAACCCGATAAGGTCGAAACGCCGACGACTCCGCCTGCCGCAACTACTTTCAGTATGATCGTTTCAAAACGCGCGTTGGACAAAATCGTCGAGTATGAAGTTTCCTCGGAAGCGATCTACGAGAAAAAATATCGGAAACCCATTTTCCCCGGTGCCGAAAGCGGCGTTACAATCGGCATCGGCTACGATCTCGGACATAATACGAAAACGACGATTGATGCCGATTGGCGCGGCAAAATTTCCGACGACGACCTCGAATTGCTCAAAACGGCGGCTGGATTTAAAGGCGAAAAAGCCAAGAATCTGATCGCCGGTTTAAAATCGGTCAGCGTTCCGTTTGCGACGGCGCGCGAAGTTTTTTATGTCAGCACACTGCCGCGTTATGCAAAAGATACACGCGGCATTTATCCGGGCATCGAAAAACTTCCGGCAGACGCGCAAGGCGCACTGCTTTCGCTGATTTATAATCGCGGGTCGAGTTTGACGGGCGACCGCCGAAAGGAAATGAAGGCGATTGTTGCGCTGGTTGCCGCCAAAGATTTGAACGGCATCGCCACGCAGATCACCGCAATGAAGCGTCTATGGGATAAAAATAAATTACCCGGTCTGCACAGCCGGCGCGACGACGAGGCGAAACTGGTCAAAAACGCGCGTCCGACCTATCCGCCGGAAGAACTGATAAAAGTGTGATTAACGGCTTTTAAAAAATTCCGAAATCGTCCGAAACGCGGGCTGAAATTTATTTGAACCAGCCTTTGAGCGGAAAATACCTTGACATTTTCCGCTCAAAAATTCTACGCTTTTCTTTGAGAACCTTACGAAACCCGATTCTCAAAACCCTTTAACTAATCAAATATGAACAGTCTTAAGCTGCTTTTTACGCTTTTCTATCGTCCTGCGTCAACGATGAGCAAAATAATTGACTGCGGCAGTTGGTTTTTCGCCGCCGCCTTTGTTTTGCTGATTTCCGCCGCGTTCTTTTTTACCGTCAACACGAAACTGCAAACCGCTTACGCGATGCCGGATAGTGACAACTTTTTCCGTTGGAACAAGGAACTTTCGGCGGTTGAAAACGATGCGCGATATAAAACCGGGCTGGTCGAATATCAAAAGGCTGTCGAAGCGAAACAGGAAATTCCCGCCGCGGGCGATCATTTTTTCAAATTTGCCAATTTTGAAACCGGCGGCTTTGCCAAATTTTTCTTTGCGCTTTCGATCTTTTACGTGCCTTTCGTCATTCTTTTGATAACTTTGTTGACGGGTGCGGGAAGATTCGGCGACGTTTTGACAAGCGAATACGGCGCGCTGGCGACTTGTTCGATGATGGCTTGGTCGGCGGCGCATCTGCCGTTTGCAATTGCCGCTGTCTGGCTTTATTCCCAAAATGTTTCGCCGCAGATATTTTTGGGAATGTGGGCGGCAAGCAGCGTTTTGTTCGGTGTTTTGATGATTTTTGCCGTTCGCACGGTTTTCGGCACAAACTACAAAACGGCGATTTTGATTGCCGCGCTCGCGCCGGTCGGCAGCATTCTGGCGATGAACGTTTTCCAGCTCGCTTCGCCGTGGATGCTTTCGCCGTTCGTTCTTTTTTATATTTATACTTATTTCAGCAAGCGTCTGGACAGCGAAATCAGCGGCTGGGCGACCGCTTTTAGCGAAAAACAAAAGTCAACACTCGCGCTCGAAAATGCGGCAAAAAATCCTTACGATGCCGCGCCGCACGTCCAACTCGGTTTGATCTACCGCCGGCGCCGGCAGGATGCGAAATCGCTCGCGCACTTTGCAAAAGCGTTTGAAATTGACGCGAATGAGATCGAAGCCAATTACGAACTCGGCAAAATCGCCCGCGCGAAAGGCGATTTGCAGAAGGCGATAAATCATTTCGGCGCAGTCGTCGGACAAAACGAACGCCATGCCTTAAGCGAAATCTGGCGCGAAATCGGCGCGACCTATCTTGCCGCCGGAATGCTCACGGAAGCCCGCGAAGCCCTCGAAAAATTCGCTGAACGCCGCCCGTTCGACGCGGAAGGTTTATATTATCTCGGCAAAGTTCTCAAAGCGCAGAGCGAACATCGAATGGCGCGCGATCTTTTCCTTCAGGCGGTCGAATCCGTCAAAACTTCGCCGATTTACCGCCGCCGCGAAGTCCGCTATTGGAGCAAGTTAGCCGAAAAGGAAATTTGATTCAACGGAAAACTGAAAGTGGAAAGTGGATAGTTTTTTTGCTTGAACTATCCACTATCCACTTTCAGTTTTTCACTGTTTAAAGTATTCGACCACAAATCGCGGAATCGGCGGTTCTTCGTCGCCCGGCATTTCTTTGAAATTTATTTGCTCAAATCCGTTTTCCTCGAAACGCGATAAATCTTTGCGTGACAAAGCCCACGGCAGTTCGGGCGGAATTTCGTCGTCTTCGCGTCCGCGTGTAACGACCACTAATTTTCCTTGAAATTTAACGAAATTGGCGATTGCATCAATCACCTGCGGACGCATTTCCATCGGCAGAGGCTGGATCGTATAAACTTCCAGAACGAAATCGAACGCCTGAAACCATTGTTTCGGCGCGTCGAAAAGGTCTGCAATGAGAAAATTTATGTCGGTTTCGTGATGAAGTTTTCGCGCCCATTCGATTGCCGTCGGCGAAATGTCGAACGCCGTCACCTTAAAACCCAGATCGTGTAAATAACGTGCGTCGTCGCCGAGACCGCAACCGATGACGAGCGCGTTTCTGTCCGCGCCCTGCAAATTCGTTTTTTCGGCAAATTCGACAAAATATTTATTCGGCTCAAGGTCTGCCCACGGAATTTTCTCGTTGTTGCCTTCGGCTTCTTTGTAAAGCGCGTCGAACCAGCCGGTCGCGTCGCCTTTTTCCAAAAAACTTTCCGCAATCTCTTTCGTGCGTTCTCTTGCCGAATCTTTTTCAGCCTGCATCCTTTCTTTCCAAGCCGTCCAGCCGCCGATCATCGAATAAACGTTGGTATAACCCATCTTTTGCAGATTGTCCGCCGCGAGCGCCGAACGATAACCGCCGCCGCAGTAGAGAATCAATTCCTTGTCTTTGTCGGGATGTTTCCAGACAATATCGCGTTCGATCACGCCGCGCCCGATATGTTCCGCGCCCGAAGCGTGTTCGGCGTCCCATTCGTTGTCTTCGCGGACATCGATCAGCATCGCGCCGTTTTCGACTCTTTCCAAAGTTTCCGCGACCGAAATTTCTTTGATGTTCGGTTTAATATCCGTCACTAATTTTTCGAATTCCTTTGAATGTTCCATAACTTTTTATATTTATTTACGTTTCCGGCAAAATCCTGTATGATAGCCGTTCATTACAACATTAAAGTTCTAAAAAATTAAAAACACAACCAGGAGATTCGTTAAATTATGAGAAAAATTGCTTTGTTTTTGATGGTCGTATTTTGTTTAGGTTTGACCGCGTGCAGTAAGGATGCCGAGGTCGAGTCATTTATTACCGAAAATAATGCGGTCATTAAAGATATGGTTGCTAAGATTGATGCTAATCCTTCGGAAGCCGGAGTTACCGAAGCGCAGAAATCTTTCGACGCGAAAAAAGACAGCTTGAAAGCCAAATGGGAAGCGATCAAAAACGCCCGCGGCGCGCAGGTAAGCGCCGATGTCCAAAAGAAATTGAACGACAGCGTTGCCGCCGATATGAAACTGCTGACCGACGTTCAGCAAAAACATTCCGCAAAATTATCGCAGAGCGGCGACGCGATGAACAAATTCGTCAAGCTCGTGCAGTCTTACGCCGATGTCATCAAGATGTAAAAGCGGCTTTAATGTTGAATCCAAACGCGGACGGGAATTTTTCTCGTCCGCGTTTTTTATTTTGCGAACTAGATGAAACACTGAGAACTTTCTATAATAAATGTTTTGTTAAGTAAACGGACAGAATCATTTTATGAAACCACAGATAACACAGATGCACACAAGATAAAAAAAGCCTTGATTTATCGAATAACAATCTGAGTTTATCTGTGTCAATCTGTGATTTCATTGATAAAATGTTTTTGTCCTGTAACTTATTCGATAATTTTTTAAATATACGAGGTTAAAACATTGGCAGAACAATTTGACGTGGTAATTATCGGCTCGGGTCCCGGCGGTTACGTCGCCGCCGTGCGCGGGGCGCAGGTCGGCTTGAAGGTCGCAATCATCGAAAAAGAACCGGAAGCAAAGCTCGGCGGAACGTGCGGTCTGCGCGGCTGTATTCCGACGAAAGCGTTATTAAATGCGGCGCATCTTTACGAAAAGGCGCAGCATTTTGAAAATTTCGGTTTGAAGGTCGAAGGTTTGTCTTACGATTTTGCGAAAGTTCAGGAATACAAATCCGGCGTGGTCAACAAAAACGCGGCGGGCGTTACTTACCTGATGAAGAAAAACAAGGTAACGGTTTTCAACGGTTTCGGCAAAATCCTCGGTAAAGGCAAGGTCGAAGTCGCCTACGCCGACGGGAAAAAGGAAACCGTCGAAGCGAAAAACATCATCATCGCCACGGGTTCAGTTGTCCGTCCGATTCCGGGTTTTGAGACGGATGGCAAACAGGTTGTCAATTCAGATCAGATTTTGGAACTGAACACCGTTCCCAAATCAATGGTCGTTTTGGGTTCGGGCGCGGTCGGCGTCGAATTCGCGAGCGTTTATTCGCGCTTCGGCTGCGAAACGACGGTCGTCGAACTACTGGACAGAATCGTGCCTCTGGAAGACGCGGAAGTTTCTAAAGAACTTGAGCGAAGTTTCAAAAAACGCGGCATCAAATGTCTGACCGGCGTGAAAATGGACAAACTCGAAAAATCGAAATCGGGCATTAAAGTTTCGGGTAAAGACTCGAAAGGCAAAGACGTCGCGCTCGAAGCCGAAATGCTGCTCGTCGCGATCGGTCGGATGCCTTATCTCGACAAACTCGGGCTTGAAAACACGAAAGTCGTCGTCAATCCGCGCGGCACGATCAAGGTCAACGAATACTGCGAAACCGACGAACCCGGCATTTTCGCGATCGGCGATGTGATTGATACCGCGTGGCTCGCGCATCTCGCCAGCAAAGAAGGCATTCTGGTCGTCGAAAAACTGGCGGGCAAAAAGGTCGAACCCGTAAATCACCGCCTTGTTCCGAACTGCACCTACTGCGATCCGGAAGTCGCCTCGGTCGGTTTGACCGAAGCCAAAGCGCGCGAAGAAGGCTACGACGTGAAAGTCGGCAAATTCCCGTTCTCGGCATCGGGCAAAGCGCGAATCTTGGGCGAAACCGACGGTTTTGTAAAGATCGTTGCGGAGAAAAAATACGACGAAGTTCTCGGCGTCCACATCATCGGACCGCACGCGACGGAATTATTAGCGGAAGCCTGCGTCGCGATGCAATTGGAAACAACCGCTGACGAACTCGGCAGAACGATCCACGCGCATCCGACCGTTTCGGAATCCGTGATGGAAGCCGCCGAAGGCGTTCACGATCTGACGATTCATATGTAATTCAGCGGTCAGCAATCAGTGGTCAGTGGTCAGTTGCGTAAATTGACCACTGATTTTTATTTGTAACTGCCGTTAATTCAAGTAGTATTTGTCGGTAAAATCCTATCTGCGTTGTAAAATTAAAATGCTGTAAAATTGCATTTTTGCGAAAGAGGAATTTTATGATGAGAAAAAAGATGATCTATACGAACACGCCCGACGTGCCGGGAAGGGAAATCGCGGAAATTCTCGGTGTTGTGACGGGTAATGTCGTCCAGTCAAAACACGTCGGAAGAGATATTATGGCAGGTTTCAAATCGCTGATCGGCGGCGAAATCATCAGCTATACGGAGATGCTGACCGAAGCGCGGCAAAAAGCGATCAGCCGTTTGGTCGAAGAGGCTTTGAAATTTGATGCCGACGCGGTTGTCAACTTACGTTTTACAACGAGTTCGATCATGAGCGGCTGTTCCGAAATTCTCGCTTACGGAACAGCCGTCAAACTGAAACCATAGAAACTGAACCGAAAAGATGCCGTTAACTAGCGTTAAAAAAAATCTTGCCAGGATAAAAGTTATCGCGGTATAATTTTCGCCATGCTGCATCGGCATGATTTGCTTCCCGTCAATTCTCGTTGACACGAACAAATTGAGACCACATTAAATTTAGGAGTGTAAATATGAATTATTCATCGGAATCAAGGAGATCGCATAATGTTTCTTTTATTTGAGGTAATGGACAAACATCCGTCTTTGCCGGAGTTATGGGGGATTTGCCTGTTTTTAGGCGTTGCCGGATTTTTTATGGCGCGGAAAAATCCGCTTTTTCTGGTTATTATTTCACCGCTCCTTTTACTTTTTTCAGTTCTTTACTATTCGGAACTGAACGCGCCGTTCATCGGCGACTCCATTATTAGTGAGGCGGGTTACGGCTATGTCGTACAAAGTTACATCGCGATGTTTATCGGAAACCTGCTGCCAATAGTCGGCTTTTTCGTATGGCTCTTGAAGAAAGAGAAAACACTTTCCTGATTTACTTTTTCGCCGAATTTTTGCGGTTATCGAAAAAATCCTGAGTGCGCGTTTCCCAGCGGGTTTTTTGGCTGTGTTCGATCTGCTTGGCGCGTAAGACGAGTTCTTTTTCTTTTTGCAGGCGGCGCGCTTCGCCCTTCAGCGGCGGCGTACCCCGCTCACCCCAGTAATATTTGACCGTGATCAGAAGCAGAGTAAGCACACCCAATCCCGTTAAAATCAAGGTCAGAACTATAATCCACGCGAAACTTGACATAGCATTATTTTAACCGAATTTCCGTGTCTGACAAAAGGAGCGGCGGATTGATGAAAACTATCGGGAAATTTCGTCGGAAATCTTAGTGAACAATCAGGCGGCGACTGACAATCGCGGCGATGAAGACTTTTTCGGCGCATTTGTTCGAGTCGAAAAGTTTGGCGCATTTCCAAATGTCGTTGAAAATTTCCGAAGTCAGTCGTTCGGCTTCTTCCGAAGACGCAGTTTTGGCTCTGACCAATGCCCAGATTAAATCGCCGTATGTTTCTATACAATCCTGAATCGCTGTTTGATCGGATTGAGCGAGCCTTTGAAGAACCGTTCCGGTGGTGGCTTTTTGTTTGGTTCGGCTATCGGAAAACATCATCGGTTTTAGCCCCGTAATCAATGAAATATATGAATTAAGAAGTTATGGTTAGTCCTGATAATGAATTATAAGGCGACACTCTTTTTGGTGATGTCTCTCCGCTTCTTGCCTGTTTGGACTAAAAATGATTGTTTTTAGTCCACTATTGCCTTTTTGCAAGTGGTTTCTCTACAAGTTTCGTGCCATGCGCGAAAGCCGTCTTTTGGAAACTTTGCAATCTCTGAAAAACCATGCGATTTACTCTGCGAAGTTTTTTGTTATAATCAGCCTTTTTAGATAAACAAATGAGCGATTCAAATATAAATTTGCGAACCGTCAAAGCGATGCGCTATGTCACGCCGCTGCGCGAAGGCGGTTCGCTGCCCGCGATTGTCGAGGGCGACGACGACGGGCTGTATGTGCTGAAATTTCGCGGCGCGGGGCAGGGCGTAAAGGCTTTGATCGCCGAACTTCTCGGCGGCGAGATCGGAAGATTTTTGGGTTTTAAAGTGCCGGAAATCGTTTTTGTCGAGCTTGACACGCGGCTTGCGCGAACCGAGCCTGACCCGGAAATTCAGGAATTGATAAAGGCGAGCGGCGGATTAAATCTCGCGCTCGATTATCTGCCCGGTTCGATAATGTTCGACGCGCTGATCGAGCAGCCGGATTCGACTTTGGCTTCGCAAATCGTCTGGTTCGACGCGTTCACGGCAAATGTTGACCGCACACCGCGCAATGCGAATATGCTTTTGTGGCATAAGGAACTTTGGCTGATTGACCACGGCGCGGCGTTTTTTTATCAGCATAATTGGAACGGATTTTTAGAGAACGCGAAAAATCCTTTTCGTCAGGTGAAAGACCATATTTTACTGCCGTTTGCGGGCGAGATCGAAAAGGCGGACGCGCAGCTCGCGGCGCAATTAACGCCCGAAGTTTTGCGCGAAACGGTCGCGCTCGTGCCGGACGGATGGTTTGACGAAGCCGAAGAACAGCGGAAAATTTATCTCGAATTTTTGACGAAGCGTTTGGCGGGCGAACGCGAATTTGTGAAGGAGGCGATTGATGCGCGAAACGCACAACTACTGCACGTTTGATTACGCCGTGATTCGCCTCGTTCCGCGTGTCGAACGCGAAGAATTTTTCAACGTCGGCGTGATTCTTTCGTGTCCCGAACACAAATTTCTGGAAGCGCGAATCTTTCTCGATGAAGAAAAACTGAAATGCTTCGCGCCCGAAACGGAAGCCGAAAGCGTCAGGCATTATCTCGACATCATCCCGAAAATCTGCGCGGGCGAGCGCGGTGCGGGCGTGATCGGTCGGCTCACGCAGCGCGAAAGATTTTACTGGCTGACCGCGCAAAGAAGCACGATTATTCAGTCGTCGCCCGTGCATACGGGATTGACGAACGATGCAAAGCAAACGCTCGAACATCTTTTTGAAAAAATGGTTTGCTGACGACAATTTTGGTATCATCTAAAATTCGACAAGTCAGAACCGCCTGCGGCAACGGGCGGGTTACAACGTAAAAGTAAAAAAACGAAAGTTACCTACCCGCTACCGCAGGTGGTTCTGACAAATCCATAAAGTTACCCACCCGCTACCGCAGGTGGTTCTGACAATTTTTATGACAGATTCGCAAGAGACATCTTATCCGCGCAGCAAGATCAAAATTCTTCTGCTCGAAAATATTTCCGACGCGGCGGTTGCTGAATTAGAGCAAAGCGGTTACGCCGAAATTAAACGGTTTAAAGGCGCGTTGAGCGAAGCCGATTTGGTAGAAGAGATAAAAGGCGTGCATATTCTCGGCATCCGCTCGAAAACGCAGATTACCGAAAAAGTTTTGGAAAACGCCGACAAACTGCTCGCCATCGGCGCATTCTGCATCGGCACGAATCAGGTTGATTTGCGCTACGCAAGACAAAAAGGCATCGCGGTTTTTAACGCGCCTTATTCAAATACGCGCTCGGTTGCCGAACTCGTCATCGGTTTATGCGTGATGTTGATCCGCAAAATTTCCGACAAAAACGCGGCGGCGCATCGCGGCGTTTGGCTGAAGGATGCGAAGGGAAGCTACGAACTGCGCGGCAAAACTCTTGGCATCGTCGGTTACGGCAACATCGGTTCGCAGGTTTCCATTCTGGCGGAAGCATTCGGCTTGAACGTGATTTATTACGATGTTTTGACGAAAATGCCGCTCGGAAACGCCAGACAAATACGCGATTTGAACGAACTTCTCGCGCACTCGGACATTGTTACGCTGCACGTTCCGTCCGACGCTTCGACGCGCAATATGATCAACGACGCGACGCTTTCGGCGATGAAACCCGGCGCGATTCTGCTCAATTATGCACGCGGCGAAGTCGTTGATCTCGACGCGCTGAGAGATTTCATCGAAAACGGCAAGCTCGCGGGCGCGGCGGTTGACGTTTTTCCCTTTGAACCCGAAAAAAACGGCGACGAATTCGCATCGGTTCTGCAAAATCTGCCGAACGTCATCTTAACGCCGCACATCGGCGGTTCGACCGAAGAAGCGCAGGCGAATATCGGCTTGGACGTAACGGCGAAACTGGTCAAATATCTCGAACTCGGCACGTCGGAAGGTTCGCACACCGTGCCGCCCGTCAGTCTGCCGTTGCAGGACAAAACGCACCGCATCCTGCACATTCACGAAAACATTCCGGGCGTTCTCTCGGAAATAAACTCGCGCCTGTCGGCAAAAGGCATCAATATTCTCGGACAATTCCTCAAAACCAACGACGAAATCGGCTACGTTATCTTGGACGTTGACACGAAACTTTCCAAAGAAGCACTCGAAATCTTAAAAGAGGTCAAAGGCACGATCAAAACGCGGATGGTTTTTTGACGAAAATTTTATGTTAAAATGAAGCCGATATGATCGCTTTTGCCGAAGAGACGGAAAACCTTTCAAATTACAGCGGAATTTATCCGCGCGAAGACATTTATTTTGATTACAAATAAAAATAAACAAATGGAACGTATGTTAGAAACTTCAGAAAATAAATTAACCAAAAATTTTGACAGCTGCGTTGTCCAAGTTCCGCGAGAATTTGCTTTAGCCAATGGTTTTCCCGAAGGATGTTTTGTCAGTCTGACTTTGCGAAACGGTAAATTGGAATCTGAAATTATCGAATATTCGGACGCTGACGAAAGAGAGGTTGACGAATTTTTGAACGATTATCCGAATGTAAACGAGGAGTTCAAAAAAGTTGGCGACTGAAAATTTCGTTTATCTCACCACGCCGGAAGCCATTAAATTTCATGTTCTTTATATGCGGCGAATCGGCGAAACCCGTTTTGGAGTGTTTGATCGAAACCTCATCGAATCGGCTTTAGCGCGTCCAAACAATGCCGCTCTTTACGAAAATGCCGACGTTATTCGCCAAGCGTCAACGCTGGTTTTCGGTCTTATCAAAAGTCATCCGTGGGAAGGCGGAAACAAACTCGCGTCTTTCGGCAAAAAGCATCAATATCTCAGGACAATTCTTGAAAACCAACGACGAGATCGGCTATGTCATCCTCGACGTTGACACTAAATTTTCCAAAGAAGCCGTTGAGATTTTGCAAGACGTGAAAGGCACGATCAAAACGCGGATGGTTTATTAAAATAATTGTTTGATGAGAGGTACAAATCAGAGTATTATCAACAACATCGGCTTTGGTAGAAGGTTCCTACTTTATCATATATAAAATCATGAAAACAGACTGGAAGAATTGCATTGTGATACTTATTGACCTCATCGGTATTCAAAAACAAGCTCAAAATAGCAAAGGTTCTGTTGTAATGCAGAAATTCCACCAAAAAGTATTAACAGAAATTGACAGTGGTAATTATTCTTTTTATCACGTATATGTTTATAACGATGCCGTTCTTGCTTTATCCTTAATAGATAATGAAAAAGAATCTTTCCAAAATGCAATGGAAGATGCTGACAAATTAAAGAAGAAAATAGACCAAGTTCAAAAAAGCTACGCAATTGCTGTTAAAGGGCAAGTTTTTCCTACGATTAATAGCGAGTCAAAAAATAATCTTACCATTATTAAAACTTCCAGTTGGGCTATGGCAAATTGTTTCAAAATAGAAGCAGAAATGAAAAAACATAAAGTAAATAAATCTTGGTATGTAGATGGACGTATAGCAAGAAAAATCAAAACCCATCAGGAAAGTAGAAAACATCTTGTGGAACTACATCCTTCAGGAAAAAAGCGTAATGTTCACAGCTACGATAATTATTTGTGGAATGACTAAGAATATTATTAAGAAGTATAATTATCGCAATTCTCTCTTCAGAATCTTGCCGGTCGCGGTCATCGGCAGAGAATCTCGAAACTCGACAAAACGCGGGTATTTGTAGCTTGCCATATTTGCTTTGCACCATTCGATGATTTCGGGTTCGGTGGCGGTTGCGCCGGGTTTTTTGACGATGTAGGCTTTGATTTCTTCGCCGAGTTCTTCGTGCGGAACGCCGACGACGGCGCAGAGCGAAACGGCTTCGTGCGTCATCAGAAATTCTTCGATCTCGCGCGGATAGACGTTAAAACCGCCGCGCAGGATCATATCCTTCAAGCGGTCTGAAATATACAGATAGCCTTGCGCGTCGCGCCGTCCGACATCTCCCGAATGAAGCCAGCCGTTGCGGATCGCGGCTTGAGTTGCCTGCGGACGTTTGTAATAGCCTTTCATTACGCAATGCCCGCGAATGACGATTTCGCCGAGTTCGTCGGCGGCAACGTCGTTTCCGTTTTCGTCAACGATGCGGATTTCCACGCCCCAGACCGGAAAACCGATTGAACCCGGTTTCGATTCGCCGAATTTATTGAAACAGGCGACCGGCGACGTTTCCGAAAGTCCGTAGCCTTCAAGAATTTTCGTGTTAAATCTTTCTTCAAAGCCTTTCAAAACCTCGACCGGCAGCGACGCGCCGCCCGCTTTGCACATTCTTAAATTTCGGGAAATTCTCTCCAGATCGAATTTTTCCGCTTCGGGATAATGTAGCAAAGCCCAATACATCGTCGGCACGCCGGCAAAACACGTTACGTCGTATTTTTCCATCAAGGCAAGCGCGGCTTCGGGCGTAAAACGCGGCAAAAGAACGAGCGTTGCGCGGTTGTAAAATCCGGCGTTCATCTGCACGACCTGCCCGAACGAATGAAAAAGCGGCAGAGTTAAAAGATGCACATCGGCATCTTTGCGCGGATACATCGTGTCGGAAAGCCGCGCGTTCATCACGACATTCAGATGCGTCAATTCCGCGCCTTTCGGCTGTCCGGTCGTCCCGCTTGTGTAGAGAATAACCGCCGTGTCGTTTTCGTTCGTCATTTCGGATTCAAACCCGGTCGGCTGGTTTTCGATAAATTGCCAAAAAGTCTGCGTGTCTTCATAAGGCGATTCCGATTTCGGGTCGAGCGTTAAAAGAACGAATTTTTCGCACGTTTCGGTCGCCGTAAAACCTTTAAATCCTTCATCGCCGATGGGCAAATCCGCCGTGCCTTCAAAGCAAAAATAAACGCGCGCGTCGGAATCCGTCAGATGATAGGCGACCTCGCGCCCTTTGAACAAAATATTGAGCGGCACGACGACCGCGCCCGTTTTTAAAATCCCGTAATAAACGATCGGGAAAAACGGCAGATTCGCGCACGAAAGCGCGATCTTTTGTCCTTTTTCGATACCGAAATGTTTTAACGCGTTGGCAACCTGATTAGCTTTGGCATCCAGTTCGGCGTAAGTAAGCTGCGATTCGCCGCAAATAACGGCGGTTCTGTCAGGCACATTCCGTGCGCTGTCTTCGAGTAAAACGGCAAGATTCAGCATAATTTTTAGATTTATTTGCCTGCGAAACATACGAAATGAACGAAAAAAGAAAATTTATTTTTATAGTTTTATTTTCGTTTCTTTCGTATGTTTCGCAGGCAATAATTTTAATTTTTCACCATCGAACGCTCGATAATTTTAGCGGTTTCAACGCCGACGGGCAATGTTCCGAAATTCAGATTTTTGTTTTCCGAAAGCCTTGCAAGACAAAATGCTTCCGAAACAAACCCGGGCGCGGTTTTTAGTAAAACTTTCGCCTGTAAAGCCAAAGCGCATTTTTCGACGATGATTCGGGCGCGAAATTCTAAGTTTTCAAGATTTGAAAACTCGTCCTTCAAATTTAACAAAAATTTATCGAAAAATTCATTCAAGCCTTTTGCCGCGTCGAGTTCGCCGAAAACGGCTTCGATGCTTTTCGGTTCTTTCTGCATCGAGCGCAGAACGTCCAGACATTGAACATTTCCCGAACCTTCCCAAACGGAATTGACCGGAATATCACGATAAAGACGCGGCAAAACCGAATCTTCGACATAGCCGTTGCCGCCCAAAACTTCCAACGCTTCGCCGACCGCAAAAACCGCGCGTTTGCAGTTCCAGAATTTTCCGATCGCCGTCGCCGCGCGTGTGAATAGTTTCGCCGATTCGCTCGTTTCGGATTCATCGAACCCGCGCGCCAGACGGAAACCGAGTGCGGTCGCCGCTTCGGATTCGAGCGCGAGATCAACCAGAAGATTTTTCATCAAAGGCTGTTCGATCAAAAGTTTACCGAACGCCTTTCGATATTGGCAAAAATGTATGCTTTCGGCAACGGCGCGTCTTAATGTTGCGGCAGAACCGACCGCGCAATCGAGCCGCGTGTGGCGCACCATCTCCATAATATTCGCTACGCCGCGACCTTCTTCGCCAATGATTTGCGCGTAGGAAGCGTGAAATTCGACTTCCGCCGAAGCGTTCGATTTATTGCCCAGCTTGTCTTTCAAACGCTGAAAATAAAGCGTGTTTTTTGTGCCGTCAGGTTTGAAACGCGGCATCAGAAAACACGAAAGACCTTTTTCCGTCTGCGCCAAAACCAAAAAAGCATCGGACATCGGCGCACTGCAAAACCATTTTCTGCCCGTAATTTTGTATTCGCCCGCGTCGTTCAATCTTTCGGCAAAAGTCGTGTTGGCGCGAACGTCCGAGCCGCCCTGCGGTTCGGTCATCGCCATCCCGAACGTCGCGCCGCGCTTTTCCGACGCGGGCAAAAACCGCGCGTCGTATTCTTTAGACAAAACTTTCGGCAGCCATTCTCGGACGATTTCCGGTTCGATTTTCAAGCTCGGAACAACCGCAAAAGTCATCGTCAGCGGACAGCTCGTGCCTTCGTCAACCTGTTGTTTGATAAAAGCCAACGCCGAACGCGCCGCATATTTTCCCGCATTTTCGCTTGTCCAAGCCAAACTATGCGTTTCGTTTTCGATTGAAACGCGCATCAGTTCGTGATACGAAGGATGAAATTCGACCGCGTCCAAACGATTTCCGAATCGGTCGTGAGTTTTCAGGACGGGAAGATTTTTGTTGGCAAGATTTCCGAGTTCGAGCGTTTCGCCGCGACCAAGAATTTCGCCGAAATGCGCGGCGCGTTCATTATTCCCCAAAAAACCGCCGTTTGCTTCGACCGCTGTTTGCAAAGGCAAATCGGACGTAAAAAGATTGTAATTTTCGAGAACAGGCGGCTGATTAATTGATTTGTCGAAATCAAATTCCTTTGTCATTTTTCTTTGTTTTCGGCGCGTTGAGAAAATATCGGAAATTTGTTTCTCATAAATTGCACTTTGTTGTTTTGTGCATTCTCTCTTTCGGCTTTGCACAAAAAACAATTAAAAGCATTGGTGTGATAAATCATTATCAATTTTACATTCTGCATTTTACATTTTTAAGCAGATATTTACTGCATTTAATGAAGAATGAAGAATGTAAAATTCGTCGTCGGCTTTCGACTTTTTCGCCTATTTTTGTGCAAAGCCCTCTCTTTCGGCTTTGCACAAAAACTACTAAAGTAGGACAAACTTTAGTTTGTCGCTAATCCCCATCCACAATTAATTTCGGGCTTG
>JALHNX010000140.1 GCA_022843305.1 Pyrinomonadaceae bacterium
TTAAATTCCCGGATGTGGCGCAACATCTCACCGTTGTAGAATTTCGCCACGCTTCACCGTTCATTCTAAATCTTCTCACCCGTTTCTCAAAAAACATAAAGTCTTTTATTTCCTCGGTAATTACTTGATTTTATCGGTATTTCGTCGTTAAAAATCAGCGGCTTTCGCGTTTGGCATCAGCCTCTTTCGCGTTTGGCATCAGCCTTGCGAATACCCTTTGCATAAACCGCGCCGCGAATAAAAAATCGGAATCGCGAGCAGTTGGGAGGAAACCGAGAATGAAAAAATTATTGTCAAATCGAGTTTTTGGGGTTTTGTTAAATTGGCTTCGTTCGCGTTTCGCGCGGCGGTCAAGCGGCAAACCGAAGTTTAGCCCGGTCAAACTACATAAAAAGTTGTCGCCCAAACACGAACATCTGCTCAAAGTCTCGCAGATTTTCAAAAACCGCTTTCGGCGGACGACTTGGACGAGAAATTAAAATTGATAATTCATCACCTCCGGGCGGGCGAGCCGAGATTTTCGATTCGCCCAGCCGGAACCGGAGCGGCTCGCCGCGCCCCGTGCGACGCAAAAAAGAAGCAGGGCGTATTTCGCAAATGTAAAGCAAACGCCATCGAAAAACGACAATGCGACGACGGGAAACACGGTGAGCCGCTTTTACCGAACAGCGTCAGTAATTTTTAAGTCAGGAGCAATTTGAAACGTCCCGGAAGGGCAAAGGAGAAATAAAAATGAATATGTTTTTTCGACGCAGCATCAACGAGTATCAGAGACAAATCGGCTTGAAAGAATCGTTCGCCATTCAAACCGAACGCTTGCGGGAAACCGTCGAATCGTTCAACTGGACGAAATTCGAGGAGCCGCCGACCAATCGCCGCGGGCTGCGCCGCCGTTTTAGATTGCTGCTGCTTTCCCCGCTCGTCGAAATCGCCTGGGCGGACGGGCGCGTCACGCGCCGCGAGTCGGACGCGATTCTCCAGGTTGCCGCCGCTTACGGGTTAATTGATGACGACGCGGGCTACTGCGAATTGTTGGAGCGATTGACGACGCGCCCGTCGCCGCCAACGGTCGGGCGAATGTGGCAGGATTTTCATCAGTTTTTTGAAAACTTATCGGAATTCGAGCGCGGCGACATCAGGTTTGGTCTCGACGTGCAGGCGCAATTCGTCGCCGAACAAAGCTCTGATAACCTAATGGCTTTCCTGCGCGGCGAGCGAGTTTCGACAAGCGAGCGTGAGGCTTTGGAAATCGTCAAACAGCAGTTGGAGAAGGCAGAAACGGCGGCGAGATCGCGCGAAGAAACGAGAAACGCCGTCGCTCTGCAGGTTGAACAGGAATTGCTCCGAATGCCGGAGAAATCCGCGCCCGCCGACGATGTTTATTTCGGCGAATCGAAAATCGAAGCGACGCTCGAAGATTACGGCAAATTAGTTCCGCTCGTTCCGCTCGTGAAAACCGCGTGGGCGGAAGGCAGAGTGACGAAACGCGAACGTCATCTCATTTTTGAAGCCGCCGCGCGAATGGGAATTAAATCCGAAACGGCGGCGCACCGGCGATTGGCTGAGTGGCTCGAACTGCACCCGACCGACGAGTTTTACGGCGAATCGCTCGAACGATTGAACGCCGACTGGAAAAATCTTCCGGAAGAAGAAAGAGAGTTGCGCCGTCTCGACTTGCTCTCGGACTGCGTGAACGTCGCCGAAGCGTCGGGCGGAACGAAGAATTATCCGTCGGGCGGCGCGCGAGTCTGCGACGAGGAAATCGCCGCCGTCAAATATATCGCGCAAAAACTTAATCCGACCGCCGACGGCGCGTCGGTCGCGGTCGCGCCTTAAAGAAGGAGAAACGAAAGATGAAAACCGATTATGTATTTCCGATTCAGGTCACCGAAAAAGCCAAAGAACTCGGCTATGCGCCTGAAAATCTGCCGCTGCTGTTACTCATCCCGTTCGTGCAGGTCGCGTGGGCGGAAGGCTTCGTGCAGGCGAGCGAACAAAAGGCGATTCTGCGTTTTGCCGCCAATCTGAGCGTTAATGCCGACCATTCGGATTACGAAAAACTGCTCGGATGGTTCGACGAGCGACCGGCAGAGGAATTTTTTGCTCGCTCAATCGAAGATTTGCGCGAGCTGCTCGAAAGCATTCCGCCCAAACAAGCCGCCCGCCTGCGCTCGATGCTTCAATTCGGCTGCCTGGAGGTAGCCCAAGCCTCCGGCGAAATCGGTTTGCTACGCGGGCGTTCGAGCATCCGGCGCGAGGAGCGCCAGCAACTGGAGCACATTGGCGAGCGGCTCGGCTTGGCGCAGAGCCACGTTTGAAACTTAGGCGATCTTCGGACGCAGATTAAAGCGATGAGCTATGGACAATTCCGTTTGCGACGATTTTAAGCTGCCGGGATTCGCGCACGTCGAACGATCTGCTGTAGGATTTAAATCCGGCGCGGTGATTCTGCTCATCTTCGTCGCTTTGTTTCACCGCTCGCGTTAATAAACAGGAGAATTTTTATGAAAGTCTTAATTACTTATGATGACTCGGAATGCGCGAAGGCAGCGCTCGAAGATTTAAAAAACGCCGGTCTTCCGGCAAACACCGAAGCCGTTGTTTTGATGGTTACGGAAAACTGGTCGCTGATTTTTGAAGAACAGGAAAAGGAACTCCCGCCCGAACAGCGCAGCGAATATCCGACTCCGCTGGAAATCAAGCGCATCCGCGAACGGGCGCACACTGAGTTTGCCGAAACCGAAAAACTCGTCCAGAGCGTTGCCGGGCGGTTGCAAACGGATTTTCCGTCGTGGCAAATTCGGGGCGAGGCGATGCCCGGCTTCGCGCACTGGAGTGTTCTGGAAAAGGCGGGCGAGTGGAAACCGGATTTGATCGTCGTCGGCTCGCACGGGCGAAACCTGATCGGGCGTCTGGTTTTGGGCAGCTCGTCGCTCAAGATTTTGACCGAAAGCCCGTGTTCGGTGCGCGTGGCGCGTCGTTCCCGGGCGCGAACCTCCGATGATGATTCGCCGCAGCGAATTGTCATCGGATTTGACGGCTCACCGGATTCAATGCTGGCGGTCGAAGCCGTAGCAAAACGCCAGTGGCGGCAGGACAGCGCGGTGCGTCTCGTAACGGCAATCGAACCGATTTTGGCTGCGGCTCCGGGTTTTGAAGTTGACCTGGAAAAAATCGAAGAATCGCGCCGTTCAGCCGTCCGCGAGCTTGAAGCCGCCGGTCTGCACGTCTCGACCGACGTTCGCGTCAGCGACCCGAAAAACATTCTCATCGAAGAAGCCGAAAAATGGGGCGCGGACGCGATCTTTATCGGCGCGCGAGGACACCGCCTGATGGAAAGGATTTTGCTCGGCAGCGTTTCCTACGCGGTCGCCGCCCGCGCCGATTGCTCGGTTGAAGTCGTCCGCTAAAACGGTTGAACGGTTTGAAGGATTTTCAAAAGAAGTGTTTGCGTTGAAAAACGAACTTTACGCGCTGGATTTTTACCGAACCGATTTGCGCGGCGTTTCCCGGGTCGGCGGCAAAAAAGCGTCTCCAGGCGAGCTTTTTAATTTGCTCAAACACTCCTCACTTCATTCGTCCGCCGGTTTGATTGTTGGCTGTTCCGATTATCCGGCAGGCGAAATTGAACGCCTTTCGTCACCCCTGATTGTTTTTCACAACAAAATCACCAAACTCGCCGCGACTGACATCAATTGTCTTTCGGCGATGCACTACGCGGTCGAATTCTGCCGGGTGGAAAACATTGTTGTCGTCGGGCATCACGGTTGCCGGTGCCTGAAAGCGGCGACTGAAAATCGTCAGTGGGATGTTTTGAACGTTGGCTACGTCCTGTTATGCGACTGGGGATTAAATCAAATTTTGCTCGAATGAAACTTCAATCTTTACATCGAGCTTATCCGCCGCAGATTTTCGAGCCGGCATCTGACGAGCAACCCATTTATCAAAAATAAAAAGCCCGGAGTCGTAAAAATGAAAAAATAAATGGTCGCGGCATATCAGAAACATTCGCCGAACGCCCGGACGAAAACGGCGTAAAATGCGATTATGCTGCCGACTGCGATTGCCACACCCCGAATCGCCCGGTACCAGCCGAAAACAATCCGGAGGGTGATGCCGAACGGAATGAAAAAATAAGCCGAGCCATTCTTCAAAACCGGAATTTAAGCCGGTATTTGTGCCATACTAATTGCTTCAACCGAGAGTTTTCACAAGCCGCGTGCCAACAATAAAAAGCCTTTTGTAAGATGGGTTTTATTGTGATTGCACGGTTAATTTGCGGAATTTTCACGACTTCAGTATGAAATTTTCCACACTCCTCGCCGCCCACCAAAAATTTTGAAAATCTGAAATTTTGGCAAACCCGAATGAATGCGGGCTTTTCCTCTAAAAAAAGAAAGCGGGAATGCGGTTTGCGTTTATCAATGTGCCGGAGGATTTTATGATCGAAATTTTAGACCTACAGAACGAAAACATTTTGGGGTTCGGTTTTCATGGCGAAATCAAAAAATCCGACATCGAGCGGGTTTGGCAGGTGTTGGAAGAAAAACTCGAAACTAACGAAAAACTGCGCTTTTATCTCGAAGGCAGCAATTTTCGCCTGACCGATGTCTCGATGGACGCTCGGATTTTTCATCATCGGCTCGATTAAAAGCCGCTGGTCGAATTCGAACTGGTGGAAATCCGGTTTGGAAACGGTCTCGGTCGGCGCAATAGCCGCCGGTTTAGCTCACGCAACGGGCGTTTTCCTGAAAAATCCGGTCGGGGAACAAAAAGGGTAATAATAAGGATTTTATTAAGAGTTTTTTTTAAAGGAGCGTAAAATGGCGAATATTTTGATTTTAGGCGGCGGCTTCGGCGGTCTGACGGCGGCTCGGCGGCTTACCGAACTGCTGCCCGGCGATGAGGCAAGCAAGCACCGGATAACGATCGTTTCACCGCGCAATAAATTTACATTTTACCCGGCACTCGTGCGGCTCGCCTTCGGCGATTGCACACCGGATGATTTAACTTTCGATTTAGTCGAAAAATTAAACGCTCTCGACGTCCGCTCTGTCGAGGGGGAAGCGATTAAGATCAACTTCAGTTTAAGGCGCGTGCAAGTTGCAGGCAAAGATTTTAACGGCGAAATGCTTTATGATTTTCTGATTATCGCCAGCGGTCGCCGCCTGGCTACCGAAAAAATCGGCGGCTTTTTTGAGCACGCGCATCACCTGCTCGGCGTCGAATCCGCGCTTAAATTCGGCGAAGCGGTCAAAAATTTCGTCGCCGGACACATCGTCTGCGGAATCGCGCCCAATGCGTTTTTGCCCGTGCCGGCGTGCGAAACCGCTTTTTCGCTGGCTCAATTATTTTCCGAAGAAATAGCCCGGAAAGAAGTTCGTGTGAGCATTCTTTTTCCCGATACTATTAAGGCGGCGTTCGGCGGAGCAGACCTGCATGAGAAATTAAAAGACGCTTTCGCCAAACGGCACATCGAGCTTATCAACAACTTTCCCGTCAAAGAAATAACCGAAAAAACACTTCTATCCGCTGACGGACAATCGCTCGATTACGATCTGCTGATGCTCGTGCCGCCGTTCGGAGGAAAGTCAATTCTTGGCAAAAATGAAATTTCCGACAAACTGGGCTTCATCGAAACCGATAACTTCCTGCGCGTGCAGAATTTGGAAAAAGTTTACGCCGTCGGCGATATCGCCGCCTTTCCGGGTCCGAAGCTCGCTTTTATGGCGATACGGCAAGCGGAAGTCGCGGCGGAAAACATCGCCTCGGAAATCCGCGGCGACATTCCGCGCAATATTTACAATCATGATTTGGCGGTCATTATTGACGAAGCCGGCGCGGACGCGATTTTTCTTCATTACGGAATTTGGGACGCAACGCTTCGCCAGCTGAAAGAAGGAAAAATGTGGAGCCGTTTGAAAAAATCAAACAATTATCTGCGGGAGCTTTTAGGAAAACCCTAAGACGCGAAAATACCCCGACCGAATCACTTTAAGGCGGAAAGCCCGTCCCGCACATTCAGCCGCGAGCCGGCAGGACAAGGAGAATTTTCTGGCATAAAGATCAGAGGTTTCATATGAATACGAAAAAGGTTGCGATTTTGACCAGCGGCGGTGACGCGCCGGGAATGAACGCCGCCATCCGCGCCGCAACGCGCGTCGGAATAGATAAGGGCTGGCAAATTATCGGCGTGCGCGAAGGCTTTCGCGGTTTGATGAACGGCGATTTTTTACCGCTCGACGCTCGACTCGTCGGCGGAATTATCACGCTCGGCGGAACCATGCTCGGCAGCGCCCGTTGCCCGGAATTTAAGGACAAAACGGTTCAAAAGGAAACGTTAAAACTACTCGAAGATCACGGCGTTTCCGGTTTGATAGTGATCGGCGGCGGCGGCTCGCAAACGGGGGCGGCGGCTTTATCAAATTTAGGGTTTCCGGTTGTCGGCGTCGCTTCGACCATTGACAACGATCTTTACGGTTCGGAAATAACCATCGGCGTTGACACGGCGCTGAACATCGCGCTCGAATCAATTGACCGGCTGCGCGTGACGGCTCTTTCGCACCGGCGCGCCTTTTTCGTCGAAGTGATGGGGCGTGACTGCGGTTATCTGGCACTGCATTGCGCGATCATCGGCGGAGCGGAGGCGGTCGTCATCCCCGAAGCGGAAATCTCGCCGGAAAAGGTGGTCGCCGAACTTCGAGCCGCACACGAGCGCGGCAAACGCCACGCGATTGTCGTCGTTGCCGAAGGCGCGCGATATAACGCCGCCGGACTGGTAAATTATTTCAAAGAGCATCATGAGAAACTAGGTTACGAAGCCCGGGCGACGGTTCTCGGTCACGTTCAGCGCGGCGGCGTGCCGAGCGCGTTTGACCGAATGCTGGCAACGCAGCTCAGCGCGGCTGCGGTCGAACATATGATAAGCGGGCAGCACGGCGTTTTAATCGGATTGCTGAAAGGTCAAATCGCAGCCACACCGTATCGTGAAGTCGTTGCAAACAAAAAAATTTTGGATGTTGGTCTACTGGAATTAGCGCGGGTTCTGTCAATCTAATCAACCGACCCACGCGCCGAGTAAAACGCCGAAAACAACACCGCCGAAAACAGCTGCAAAAGCCATTTGCAGATAATGCCCGCCGATCGCCCGTTTATCATATCCGAACGCTTTGAGAACGGCGATTTGATCGCGCTGCATGCCGACCAAACGCGAAAAGATCGGTGCCCGATCGGCATCGTTATCGCCGCCGGTTATTTTATATTTCTGTATAAAACGTTTAGCGGAAAAGTAACACCGGAAGCGCACTGACATTTGAAAAATTAAACCGACATGTGGTTAAACCAACGGCATAACAACACATTACGATGCGGATAAAATCAGAGAGTCGCGGCGACGCGTCAGGATAAATCCGGTTTTAATCGAACGGGTCATCGAAAACGTCAGCGAATCGCTATACGACCTCACTCCGACTTCCGAACTTTATAAAATCGTGTTCGGAGAGCTAAAAAAAGCACAAAGTCGTCGCCGCGAAATACAATCCGAAAAGAAGGAAAAGGAGTTTCTCTTGAAAAAATTGATCGTCCTTCCGCGATTTGGTCGAACCCCTCGAGGTTTTAACAGAGATCGGGATCAGGGGAAGCTGCGATAAAGGGAAGCAATAGAAAGCGAAAGCCGGCATTAAAGAGCATTGAGGCTCGAAGGTTCAGGATAAAATTTTTCATTGTTTTTTCGGTGTTAATCAATTCGCCATTGTTAAAGGAGAATCGGGATGTCACTCCAATATTAAATTTTGAGGATTTTTTCGCGTTCAGAGCGAAGAATCCCTCAGCCCGCGCGCTTTATAAGAACTTCTTTTGATGGCGGAAATTCGGGGCTGTTTCCTAATTTTGTTGACCTCTACCCGTCTTATCAATGCTCCGACTAAAACGGCACGTCACTTGCGATTTCTAGAAGGTATCTCAAAAATAGTTTGAGAACTTCACGGATGGCAAGACGTAAAGAATTAACTGATGAACAAAGGTCTTTGATCAAACCGCTTTTTGATAAACCGTCTGTCGCAGCGGCTCGCGGCAGACCTCGTCGTTCGGAACGCGAGATACTGAACGACGTTCTCCGGATATTGCGAAGCGGGGCGCGGTGGGCGGAAATGCCTGAGAGATTTCCGCCCTACCAGACGTGCCATCGGGGTTTCCATGAATGGGTTAAAGACGGCAGACTCGTGTCATCAATCTGCCGTCGTGCATATAAGGCGGCGAATCTTTGATTCCTCTAAGCGGAAATGTCTTGATCGGTCCGTCCATATTCGCCATTCGACCGTTAATCATTTGCGTTTTGAAAAACCTTTCGGTTTTCAGATTGTGCATCAAACCGTCTGTGTAATACGGCGCGGTGTGACAGGTCGGGCAATTTGCCTTGCCGAAAAACAATTCCTGTCCGCGCATTTCTGATTCGGTCGCCATTTTCGGCTTTAATTTCCCGTAAATATCGAGTTTCGGCGCGGGCGGAAAATCGAGCAGTTCCTGAAATTCAGCCATCGCGTGAACCTGACTGCCGCGCTCTAATATATTCATTCCTTTTTTGGCGGCAAGCGTGGTATCGCCGTCAAAATATGCCGCACGCTGTTCAAATTCAGTGAAATCTTCGATGGTTTTCAAAGCCCGCTGCGAACCGAAAAGCCTTTGAATATTGACCCCGCGCAAAGTCGGCGTATCAATCCGGTGACGAAATTCCTGTGGGCGAATGTCGCCGACCAGGTGTGTCGCCGCGTTTGTGTGACCGTTGGCGTGGCAGTCGAAACAGGTTACGCCGCGGCTTGCCCGTTCCGAACGACGGTCGTCGGTTTGATTGAATTGCTGCTGCGGAAAAGGCGTTACAAGCAGACGCAAACCTTCGAGTTGTTTTGGATTCAGGGCATCTTTGAATATTTCGTAAAAATTATCAATCGCGACCAGATTTCCTTTCGATACATCGCCGAGATCCGGTCGCGTCGTCAGAAAGATCGGAGCGGGAAATTCGGGCAGAAAATGATCGGGCAGATCGAAATCAAGATCGAACCTCGTCAAATCGCGCTGTTCCTGCTTCAAAATCCCGTCAATGTGAAATTTCGGAAAAACCATTCCGCCTTCCGGGTGATTCGGATGCGGCAAGGGCAAAAAACCGGCGGGAAATACGCCTTTTTCGCGGATTTCTTCCGGCGACATCGCGGCGAGTTTTTCCCATGTCATTCCGGCGGGAAGTTTAACGCGCACGCCTTCCTGAACTGCCTTGCCGCGCGACATTTTCGCATCTTTCGCCGCGCGATTACTCATATCGTAACGCGTTCCATCTGCCGCTTCATAATCGCCACTTTTGCCGCTTTCATCTTTGCCATAGTTGCGTTAAACTCATCCGACTTATCGCTTTGAGCCTGAGTTCGTGTATCTCCAAAACCGGAAAAGACGAACGTGCCTGCCGCCAACAGGACGAACGCGAAAATCACAACTAAACACGCGGACAAAAATTATAAGGTATTTAGAAAAGTTCAGAGTGCAAACGCGGAACGCACTTTGGATTCCGCCGCGCTTCGCTGGCGAAAACACGCTGAAGCGTGGACTCTGAACGGAAAACAAAATCGCTCGTAATTTTTGTTCAGGTGCTTAATTTAATTTTCATCAGACGTTTATCATTCATACTCATACCTCCTTTTTTTATTTGAAATGCAGAAAAACCATTCATATCAAAGACTTTCAATCGCGCACCGCAATTTTTCATTAACCGTTTCGGCGGTCGTTTCCAAATTGGGATTTCCGGCGACCGAAAGCATTTTTTTCGCATCAATCGCCGCGACGACCGAACCGGAATCAGTTTCATAAACAATGACGTTGCAGGGCAAAAGCAGTCCGATGTCCAAATCTTCCTGCAAAGCCTGATGCGCCAGCGGCGGATTGCACGCGCCTAAAATCAAATAATTTCGAAAATCAACGCCGAGCTTTTCCCGGAGCTTTTCTTTAATATCGATCTCGCATAAAACTCCGAACCCCTCGTCGGCGAGCGCCGAGCGGGTTCGTTCGACGGCTTCGCGAAACGGAAAATCTAATTCTTTCCGAAAGCCGTAACCGATTGTTTTGTAATTGTTTTTAGCGTGTATTTGTTCAGTTTTCATAAATACCACTCCTCCCTTTAAAATCTTCACCGCACTTTTACTCAAATTCCTTTTTCTAAAATTCAAAGCTGATAATTGCAAACGTCATTCCGCCGTTTTATTTTGAAAAAGGGTCATTTTACTGGCAAATTGCCTGGATGCAGGAATTTAATGGGTTGAAGATTATGAAAGAATCCACATTTAACGGGTAATTTTACCCGTTATTTCAGGAAAATTATGAAGTGGTATTTCGGGATTTTGCCTGCCGCTTATAATATTTTTTGCGCAATTAGAAGGCACCACGAAAGGCATCATATTTTTTGAGAGCTTTTCTAATCACAATTTATTTTTCGGCTTTCGGAAGCGAATGCCGCCGGCTATTTTTCCGATTTCGCTCGCGCTTTGTTGATTTCCATGACAAGCCAAATCGTCAATGCTTCGTCGAATCTTCATTGCGGGTTTAGACGCGCGAAAAAACCGCTGCGGTGTTAAATTATCTAACACCGCAGCGGTTTTAAGCGCCGCTCCGCCGGGGGATTACCTTCCGAGCATTTTCCTTCAATTGTTGTCCTGCAAATTTAATTGCAACCCGCGTGCCATTAGTAAATTCGGAGTTTATGAGGTTATTTTGCGGCAAAAACCAAGTTTCGATAAGTTTTGACCGCCGCAATAAGCGGGGGAATTTAACCGGTAATACAGGTAAATTTCCCCGCTCCGAATTTTTTCAATTCCCACTTTTAGCCGTTTTTTGAAATTTCAAATCGCCACGGCAATTGCGATTGATCTTTGAAGGTTACAGATGCCCGGATTTATGAAAAAGAAAAGCGATGATTTATTAAAACAACAAGTCAGGAATGTACTGCGGTGGGATACGCGAACAAGGAATCTCGACATTGAAACAAAGGCTTCCGACGGCGTGATCAATTTGTCGGGAACCGTCCCGAGCTACCGGCAGCTATAGGCTGCGGAGGTATAGCGCCGCGCAATCGAAGAGGCACTGGAACGGCGCGCCGACGGCGCGCCGACCGCGAAGCCGAACGCCTTGTAAATGACGTGAGAGACAGCGAATTCGAACTTTACGGGCAGCGTGCATTCTTTCAACAGGCGTTGCGCCGTTGTCGGTTCGAGACAGTCACGCGCGGCGTCAGGAAAATTAACGACCATTTGAAAATCGACCGGTATTTCTAAGACGAATTTGTTCCCTCCACAAAGCCCGGCGGCGAAGCGTTTTTCTCGGGAATGGATTTCGTAACTTTTAACCCGTATCTTCGGGAATATAAAGAATTATTGAAATACCAGTGGCTGATTACTTATCGGAGCAGCCTGACCGGCAAAGGATTTCGCCGCATTCAGTTTGAAACCGATTACGACATCAATCTGAATCATCCGGTGGGCTATAGTGCTAAATAACAATCTGAGCCTTTAAAATAAACTCTTTGAACCAGCCGCAAGTATTGGGCTGGTTCAAAGAGTGGTTATTCTTCCTTGAGGAGCGATTCAATATCGGATTTGAGCGTTGATTCCAGAACAATACCCGTATATTTTTTCGCTAATTTACCGTTTTTGTCATAGAGAAAAGTAGTCGGCAAAGCCATTCCGTCCATCCCGGCATACGGGTCGCCGCCGGGCAGCAAAATTTCGTACGGGATTTTGTATTTTTCAACAAACGGCGCAACCAGTGCCAAATTTTCATCCATCGTGACGCCGACCATTTCAACGCCGCGCGCTTTGTATTCGTTGGCGACATTGACGAGTCCCGGAGTTTCGACGCGGCACGGCGGGCACCACGTCGCCCAGTAATTGACGACCACGACTTTTCCGCGCCGGTCGGCGAAATTCCATTTCTCCGCGTCGTTGGGAGTCATTTTAGCAAGCGAGAATTCTGCGCCCGTTTTCCTTTCGGCTTCCGGCGCGACGCCGAACTGCCACCACGATTCGGGCGCGAAAAAAAACAGCATCACCGCGCCGACCGCGAAGATCCCGAGCCATTCGAGCAGATTTTTTCGCAGTGATTTCTTTTCCGTCATTTTTTCCGGCGCGTTGTTATTATTCTGTTCAACTTCTTCGTTCATTAAAATTTTCCGCTTTTCCAACATCAGAAATATCTTCCGCCTCAGTTTGAGTTTTATTTTGTTTTTTATCGGGTCGAAACTCGACCTTACAGGCTCCGCGCATTCAGGTGTCAACGCCGAGCTTCGGCAGAATGACAAGCTGCAAAAGCAGCCAGAAAACGACAAAACCTACCATCCAGAGAATTCCGTCCATAATTATTTACCCCTTTTTTACCTTTTAATTCTTTTACCTTTCCGCCGGAAGTCCCTCGGACATCCACGCGCTCGTTCCGCCCGCGACGTTGTAAACTTCCGAAAATCCGTTGCTGACGAAAATCGTCGCCCCGCGCTGCGACCGCATCCCGCTCTGGCAGATCACATAGACCGGCTTGTCTCG
The DNA here is from genome assembly GCA_022843305.1 of Pyrinomonadaceae bacterium. GTDB lineage: Bacteria > Acidobacteriota > Blastocatellia > Pyrinomonadales > Pyrinomonadaceae > JAFDVJ01. Next base: position 12,570 of record JALHNX010000140.1, read on the forward strand.
ATCGAATTTGTCGAGATTCCGTTCGAGCTGATCGAGCGGCACGTTGACGGCATTTTCAGCGTGTCCGCCCGCATATTCGCTTTTTGAACGAACATCGACGAATTGTGCGCGACCCGCGCTGACGGCAGCTGCCGTTTCCCGAACCGACGCATTTTTGAAATCTGCGGCAGACCCGCTGCCGAACATAGAACCGAACATTTCTTTAATCATAGATCAACCTCATTAAGTCTTATGCAAAGAATATCTCCTTGATAAGCATATAAATTCCCATCAATAGAACGAACCAGCCGAAACCCTGTTTCAGGCGGTCGCCGTGAATAAAACGGTGGAGCCACGAACCGATAAAGATTCCCGCCACCGAAAACGATGTAAAGAGCAGCAAAAATCCCCATTCGATCGGCATTCCCGCCTGAATATCGCCGGTAAAACCGATCAGGGACTTCATCGCGATGATAAACAGCGAAGTGCCGACGGCGAGTTTCATATCGAGTCCGGCAAGCAGCACGAGCGCCGGGATGATCAAAAATCCGCCGCCCGCGCCGACCAGTCCGGTCAGCATTCCGACGCCGACGCCTTCGAGCAGAACCAGCCCGAAATGATGCTTTTTCGGTTCGGCGGGAATTTCTTCGAGTTCCTTGTCTTTTCCGTTGCTGCGAATCATCGAAATCGAGGTCGCGACCATCAAGATGGCAAAAACAACCAGCACCCCGACGCCTTTCGAAACCGAAAACCATTCGCCGAACGCGATTTCCGGAGGAATCCACGGCATAATGAACGCCCGCGTCGCGTAAACCGCGAGGATCGAAGGAATGCCGAATAGAAACGCCGTCTTAAAATCGACGAGCTTCTTAAACGAATTCTGAATCCCGCCGACGAGCGCCGTCGAACCGACGACGAACAGCGAATAAGCGGTTGCCAGCACCGGCTCGACGTGCGCCAGGTAAACCAGCACCGGAACGGTCAGAATACTGCCGCCCGCCCCGATCAATCCGAGCGAGATGCCGATCACAGCCGCAAAAATATAAGCCAGGATTTCCATTTTCTAAAAATTACCTCGATTCATTCCGCCGCCCGGTCCTCTGCCGCGTCCGCCGCCGCCGCCGCACCGTTCAAACGCCGGAAGATGATTTTCGTCCGAGGCTCTCTGCAAGGCGCGGTAAACGATTAAAATGTCTTCGCGCACGGTCGATTTGAATAATTTGTCGTAAAGCTGGCGGTTGACGATCTCGCCTTCCACGCCCGCTTTGCACGCTTCCGTGACGCTTTTGAATTTCGCGGTGCTACCAGTCCACGGATTTTCGGGAACGGGGATTTTATAAGCGGCAAACAGCGTTTTCAGCCTTTCGGCGTGACGCTTTTCCGCCTCGACGATGTTGACGAACGGGCGCGGATCGTTGAAATCCTTATTGACCTGTTCGTAAACGGCAGTCGCCAGATATTCGTCGTTCAGTGCGAGCAGAAGTCCCTCGACTTCTTCTTTTTTGAGTTCGCCTTTATAGTTTGCAAAATCAAAATCGCAGATCCGGCAGTCGTTTTCGGCTGGGGTTTTTGACGAAACATTTGCCGGAGCCGAATTTGATTCGTTTGCCGGCGCAGCTTTGTTTTCGTTTGTATTTACGGTATTTACCGTCTGCGCCGAACTCGTGTTATTGGTCTGTGTGCACGCCGAAAACGAAAAAACTGCTGCGGCTGCCAATAATAAAATGCTCTTTGTCATAATCACCTCCGTGAAATACCATTGGGCGGCTGATTTCCGGTCATCCGCCGAAACCGGCTTGCCTGTTACGAATTGGCGCAAGCCGTCGCCGAGACTTCCGTATCAAGTCCGACATCCGTCCACGCCTTTGTGCCGCCTATAACGTTATAAATCTTTTTGAAACCGGCGTTTTCCAACATGCTCGTCCCCAAACTCGAACGATAACCGCTCGCGCAGATCACGTAGGTCGGTTTGTCAGGATTTAATTTATCGATCTCGCGTGATAAAACATCGAGCGGCAGATTGATGGTGTTCGGCGCGTGACCGTTCGCGTGTTCCGCCGGGCGGCGGACATCAACGAATTGCGCGTCGTCGCCGGCGGTCGCTTCTTTCGCTTTTTCGACCGGAACCTGTTCGACCGATTTCTTTTCGCCCGTAAAATCTTTCATCAACATAAAACTTTTAACCGTCTCGATGCCGACGCGCGCGAAACGCATAAACGCTTCCGTGACCTGTTCCCCGGTGTCGGCGACGATCGCGACCGGCGTTCCGATCGGAATCAAAGTTCCCGCCCACGACGCGAACTGCCCGCCGAGTCCGATGTTGACCGAATTCGGCACGTGTCCGGTGCCGAACGCGGCATTCTGGCGCACGTCGATCACGATTCCGTCGAAATTTTCGATTTCGGCGGTCGAAAGCGCGAACGGTTTCGGCAAATCTTCCAAAGATTTTGAGCCTTCCAGATTTTTCGCCGCCGATTTCGGAAAATAAGCCGGCACTTCGGG
>JALHNX010000141.1 GCA_022843305.1 Pyrinomonadaceae bacterium
TTAAATGCAGTCAATACCTGCTTAAAAATGTAAAATGCAGAATGTAAAATTGATAATGATTTATCACACCAATGCTTTTAATTGTTTTTTGTGCAAAGCCCACTTTTCGACGCAAGATTTCGACAAGTTTTAACCGCGAAATAACGCAAAAGATACGGGTTTAATTGGTTGATTCAAGTTGTTTTGTGTTATTTCGCGCTTTAGCCCGTTTTCAAAAACACCAATTCGACAGAGAAAATCTCCGAAATACGGAAACGCCGAACAAGCTAAATAGATTTTGCAAAAATAAGCCTCAAATTCACTTTAAAAAGTAAAAAGGCAATAGGAAGGCTGAAACTTCCTATTGCCTTTTTACTTTTGCCTTTTGCCTTTTATTCCTCGCCGTCGTCATCCGAAATTTCAAGCAAAGACGCGCTTGTTACCAAATCTTCTTCGCCCGTGCGAATCAGCATCACGCCCTGTGCCGAGCGTCCGGTTTCACGGATTTTGTCAACCCCGATGCGGATGAGCTTTGCCTGCTGTGTGATAATCATAATTTCCGAATCTTCCTTGACCGGAAACGCCGCCACGACTTTGCCGGTTTTGGCGGTCGTTTTCATATTGATCACGCCTTTGCCGCCGCGTTTTGTCAGACGGTAATTGCCGACCAGCGTTTGTTTGCCGAATCCCTGCTCGGAAACGGAAAGGATTTTTTCCGTGCCATCCTGCGAAACGGCGAGAACCGAAACGCAGAAATCGCCTTTGCGCAGATTAACGCCGCGTACGCCGCGCGCGACTCTGCCCATCGGGCGTACATCGGTTTCGTTAAAGCGCACCGCCATTCCGTCGTGCGTGGCGATGAAGATTTGCTTTCTGCCGTCCGTGCGGATGACATCGAGCAGCTCGTCGCCCTCGTCAATATTGATCGCATTGATGCCGTTAATACGAATGTTTTGATAATCGGCAAGCGAAGATTTTTTAATCACGCCCTGCTTTGTAACCATCGTCAGATAGGTTTCTTCCGAAAAATCTCTGACCGCCATCACGGCAACGAGCTTGCGTTCCGATGAAAGCTGAACGAGATTGACGACCGCTTTGCCGCGCGCCGACGGATCGGCTTCGGGAATCTCGTGAACTTTCATTTTGAAAACCTGTCCGTCGTCGGTGAAAATCATCAGATAAGCGTGTGTCGAAGCAATGAAAAGATGCTCGACAAAATCTTCGTTTTTCGCCTTCGCGCCTAAACGTCCTTTGCCACCGCGACCTTGTTTTGAATAGATCGAAACCGGCGTTCGCTTGATATAGCCCTGATTCGTAACGGTGATCGCCACATCTTCGTCGGGAATCAAATCTTCGATGCGAAGCTCAACCCCCGCATCAACGATTTCGGTCTTTCGCGCGTCGCCGAAATTCTTTCTGACTTCCGCCAATTCGTCAATAATCACCTGCCGCAGAAGCTGTTCGTTCGCCAGAATCGCTTCGAGTTCAGAGATATGTCTGAGAAGCCCTTCGAGTTCGTCAATGATCTTCTGACGTTCGAGAGCCGACAGACGGCGCAACTGCAAATCAAGGATCGCCTGCGCCTGAAGGTCTGAAAAAGCCAAACCGCCGACAACCTTTTCCACATCCTTCAAAAATCCGGCAAGCGTTTTGCTCGAATCAACGCTTTTCCAGCTTTTGACTTCGTGCAGCGTCGCAAAATTTCCGGTCAGCCATTGTTTGGCTTCGTCAACCGAACGCGAACTGCGAATCAGCGGAATGATGTAATCAAGCGCGTCAATCGCTTTGTTCAAACCTTCCAAAATATGCGCCCGCGCGTATGCTTTGCGAAGCTCGAACTCGGTTCTCCGGCGGACAACATCGCGTCGGAAAGCCACAAAGGCTTCGAGAATTTGCTTGAGATTCAAGACTTTCGGCTGTCCGTCAACAATCGCAATATTGATAATGCCGAAACTCGACTGCATTGCCGTCAGTTTATAAAGTTTGTTGAGAACTACTTGCGGAATCGCATCGCGTTTAAGTTCGATGACGATGCGCATTCCTTCGCGGTTCGATTCGTCGCGCAGTTCCGAAATGCCGTCGAGTCTTTTTTCGTGAACGAGTTCGGCGATTTTTTCGATGAGCTTCGCCTTATTGACCTGATACGGAATTTCCGTTACGACAACCGCGTCGCGTTCGCGTTCGCCGCGTCCGATTCTGTCAATCGCCGCGCGGGCGCGCATCTGAATGATTCCGCGACCTTCGCGGTAAGCGCGGTGAATTTCTTCGCGCCCGTAGATAAATCCGCCGGTCGGAAAATCCGGTCCGGGAACGATGGCGATCAGCTCGTCAGCCGTAATTTCCGGCTTTTTGATCAGCGCAATCGTCGCGTCGAGAATTTCGGTCAGATTATGCGGCGGAATTTTCGTCGCCATCCCGACCGCGATGCCTTCCGAGCCGTTCACCAGCAGATTCGGGAAACGCGTCGGAAAAACCGTCGGTTCGCTCAAAGAATCGTCGTAGTTCGGCTGAAAATCAACCGTTTCCTTTTCGATGTCGGCAAGCAGGTCGTTGGTCAGCTTCGCCATCCGGACTTCCGTATAACGCATCGCCGCCGCGTTGTCGCCGTCGATCGAGCCGAAATTCCCCTGCCCGTCAACGAGCGTGTAGCGCAAGCTGAATTCCTGCGCCATGCGGACGATCGTGTCGTAGGCGGCAGTATCGCCGTGCGGGTGATATTTACCGATCGTGTCGCCGACGACGCGCGCGCTCTTTTTATAGGGCTTGTTATAAGTGTTGCCGAGCTCGTGCATCGCCCACAAACAGCGGCGGTGAACGGGTTTCAGCCCGTCGCGCACGTCCGGCAGAGCGCGTCCGATGATGACGCTCATCGCGTAATCGAGATACGAACGCCGCATCTCGTCTTCGATATTAATTTGTTGTTTATCTAAATTTATATCCATTTATTTAATCTTAAAATTTCTCTTCTTGTTTGAATTTTCGATATTTATCTAAGTTCCATTGCAAAAGGCGTGAGCATAAAAAAAATCTGGAAAAAAAACCGATTTAGTTGTATTATTATTTTACAGGTTTAACGCCTGCTTAGCAAATTAAAAACGCCTTTGAAAGACTCTTCCAAACCGCTTTCAAATCAAGCTTAAATCTCATCTTTTCAATAACTTTCAGATTCCGAGGAGAATATGTTGTCAAATACTTCAGTAAGTGAAAAAGAAGACCGCCGAATCCAGCGTATCGGGTTGGCTTTGCCAATTCGCATCGAAGGAAAAGTCAATAAAGAAGTCGCATGGAGCGAGATCACGCGATTGCAGGACGTTTCCGCTTTCGGTGCCGGATTTAATCTCAATCGTCCGGTCAAACGCGGACGGCTGGTGGCGATGACGCTGCCGATGCCGCGCCAGCTGCGCTGTTACGATTATATGGAACCGCAATATCGCATCTGGGGATTGGTGCGTCGCTGCATAACGGTCAAAAACGCGATTGATGCCGAGCAATACGCTGTCGGAGTCGCTTTTATCGGCAAACATCCGCCCGTCAGCTACACCGAAAATCCGGCAAAACTCTTTGAAATCACACAGCTTGAAGAGAAGGGATTCTGGCAGCTGGTCGAAGCGCCCGACAACCCTGACGAACGCGAATTGCCCAAAGAACTGCGCCGTCATTCGCGCTATCAGATTCCGATCAACGTGCTGCTCGAAATCCTCGACGAAGAAGGCAACGTCATCGAGGCGGAAATGACGGTCACGGAAAATATTTCGTTAAGCGGCGCATCTGTTTTTACGTCGCTTCACGCCGATGTCGGTTCGTTTATCCGCGTTTCGAGCGAGCAGTATAACACGACGATTATCTCCGTCGTGCGCGGCAAACGACTCGGCACGGACAGCATTCCGCGTCTGCATATCGAATTTATTGACCATTTTTTCCCGCTTCAGGGAATTGAATAATCTCTCTTTCAAATCATCTTAGAACAAGCCGGGTTTCTCCTTACACTTTGTAGGTTGTTATGATCTCTACTGTAAAAAAGCCCGTGCGGCATTCCGAAAGGATTGTCATTTCACTACCCGTCAAGGTCGAATCACACGCCTTTCAAAATGAAGTTTGGCGCGAAGTTACGCATCTCGAAACCGTTTCCGACATCGGCGCGGGTTTTTACCTGAGCCGCGCGTTTGAAATCGGACAGCTGCTTTTTCTGACAATGCCGGTTGAAAAGGATTTCCGCCGTTACGACTTCGATAAAGAACAATATTCCATCTGGGGAATTGTCCGGCATTGCTACCGGACGCTCCGAAATAATTTTTCGGTCTATCATGTCGGCGTCGCATTTATCGGTCAGGAACCGCCCGTCAGCTATCGCCAAAATCCATTAACGATCTACAAGCTCGGCGAGATCGGCAGAAACGGATTATGGCAAATCAGTGAATCGAGCCGGCTGATGCCAACCCCGCGCCAGCCGCGCTATTCGATTCCGATTGATGTTTTTATCGCCGTCTGCGATGCCGAGGACAATATCATCGCGCACGAACAAACCGTCACGGAAAATATTTCCGAAGGCGGCGCGTCGGTTTTTTCGGCGTTGGAGCTGAATATCGGCGACACTGTCAAAATCATCAAACAGCACGGCGATTTTTCGGCAAAAGCGATCGTCCGCAACCGCCGGGTCGGCGGAGATAATCTGCCGCGTCTTCATTTGGAATTTGTCAATATCAGTTTCCCACTCGAAGGAATTGATTAAGTTTAATAATCTGCCCCGAACAAATTGTTTATTTTTAATTTATCAGGAGATTACTATATATGTCAGTTGCAGTAAAAAATGAAAAACGTCAAAACGGACGCAATTCCGTTTTGCTTTCCGCAGTTGTAAAAGCTAAAGAAAGTAAGGAAAGTGTTTGGAAGCAGACCACGGAATTGATCAGCGTTTCGCGTTCGGGCGCGGGATTTTATCTTGACAAAAAATGCGAAGTCGGGCGTTTGATTTCGCTGATGATACCGATGCCGAAACATCTTCGTTGTTACGATGCCGAAAAGGAGTTATACCGCGTTTGGGGTTTGATTCAGCATTGCAGCCCGGTTTCAGGCGATGAGGATTCGGCGTTTCATGTCGGTGTCGCGTTTGCGGGCAAAACTCCGCCGCCGAGTTATAACGAAAATCCGCTTCAGTCATACCGCATCGCGGGGATGAACGAAGACGGAACGTGGCGCATCGTCGAATCCAAAACGGATTTTGTCGTCCGGCGGCATCCGCGTCACTGGCTCTCGCTCGATGTTTTGCTGTCGGCTTGGGGCGCGGACGGAAAACTTATCGTGGACGAAGCCGCGAAGACCGAAAATATCAGCCTGAGCGGCGCGGCGGTGTTTTCGACCATGAACATTGATGTCGGCGATTCGGTCACGTTCGACAGCATTCCGCACGATTTTTCGTCGCTGGCGGTGGTCCGCAACCGTCAAACTTCCGAATACGAACCGCCGAAGCTTCATCTCGAATTCATTGACGCGTCATTTCCGACCGAGCGGCTTAAACTGCCGAACGATGATGTTCTCGATGATGACGAAATCACGGACAAACAATTCTAAACCGCGCCGATTGAAGAATTAGTGCCGCTTTGGTTATTCTTTAACCGGAATATTGATTTTCGATTGACGCGTGAAAAACTCTGCCCCGATCAAATATGCGCCGCCGATTGTAATTGACGCGGCGCGTTATATCTCATACGCCGCCGGAAAAATTCTCTGGCGCGTCCGGTATCACGACAAACAAAACATTCCGAAAAACCTGGACAGCGGTTTGCTAATCGTCGCCAATCATCAGACGTATTTCGATCCGTTCTGGATTTGTGCGCCGATTCGCCGAAAATACCGCTTTATGGCTTGGGATAAAGCGTTCGACTGGTTTCTGGTCGGCTGGCTGATCAAATATCTCGGCTCGTTTCCGGTTGACACCCGGCGCGGCACGACGAAATCCGTTTTGCGCGAATCTTTGGGCGCGTTGCGCGACGGCGCGACGCTTTTGATCTTTCCCGAAGGCGCGCGTTCGTTTCCCGACGGCAAATTGCAGGAATTCAAAACCGGCGCGGTTCGCATCGCGCTCGAAGCCGGCGTGCCGATTCTGCCCGTCACGGTCAAAGGCGCGAACCGCGTCTGGTCGCAAACGATGAAACGCCCCAAATTCCGCAAAGTCGAAATCTTCTATCACCCGCTTTTTCACATTCCTAAACCCGCCGAAAACGAAGATTACCGCCGGCATCTCGAAAAAATTACGGCGCAAATCGCCGAAATCATCGGCGCGAAACTGGACGAATAAAGACTTTATTTGAAATCGGATTTAATTATTTGCCGGCGGTGTCGGCGGTTTTGGCAGATTGCGTTTTTGAATGTCCTGTTGCCGGCGGCGTTCGAGTTCCTTCTGTTTTCTCTGGACTTCTAGAGCCTCGCGCAGTTTTTGGCGGTCTTGCGGCGACATATTTTTCCAGACAAAGACGGGAAATTTTTGTTTGGTTTTCGGATTTACGGGCGGTTCGCCGACGTTATCTTCGTCATCAACATCAATGTCGGGCGGCTCATTTACCGAAACATCGGTATTTTTTCTGTTCGGCGCGACCGTTTCCGTCTTTGTCTTCGTTTCGGTTTGTTTAGTTTCGATTTTGGCAACCGTTTCCTTCAGCTTCGTTTCGGGCGCGGTATTCGTGTTCGCCGGATTTTCCGCCAACGAATTCGTGTTTGCCGAATTGGTATTCGCTTCGGCAAGATTGGCGTTTTCGGTCGGAACCTGCACGAGAATCATTTTTTTGTCGGCGTTCGGGTTTTCATCATTCCTATGCAAGCCGAGAGCTTCGGGTTTGACGACAAAAATCGCCAGTCCGGTCAGCGCGAACAATAAAACCGCTAAACCCGCGCCAATCGCCAGACCGCGCCGCGATTTTTTGCCGTTTGCCGTCGCCGCCAACGGGTAAATTTTTGTGTTTTCCTTTTCAAAATCGCCGGTCGTTTGCGGTTTGACCTGCGTAACCTTCGATTCATCGCTGGAAAAAGACTCGGTCTTGATGTCCGACTGCTTGAGACTCGAAACCTTTGAAGCGTCCGAATAAAGCTGTGTTTTTTGCGAATAAATATTCGTGTTCGGCACATTCGCAAAAGTCTGCGCGTCTTCCGACGGTGCTTCGTTCTTGACTTCCAAAAGCCATTCGCGCATCGCTTTTGCCGACGCGGGACGCTGTTCGGCATTCAAAGCCATCGCCTCATACAACACTCTCGAAACTCCGACGGGAATTTCCGCACGGATTTTGTTCGCTTCAATCAACGGGTCGGGTTTATCGCTCAAAACATTCATCGCCCGCGTCAAAGCGTCAGCCGGCGGAACGCCCGTCAAAAGATGATAAAGCGTGGCGGCAAGCGAATAAAGGTCTGAGCGCGGGTCGGTTCCCGTTCCCTGAATCTGTTCGAGCGACGCGTAATTTCGCGAATAACCGAAAACCGATTTTGCGGCGGTCGCCGATTCGGCGTTCGTCGTATTCCCTTTTGCCAGACCGAAATCGAGCAAAATGATCTGTCCGCGCGAATTTAATTTCAAATTCTGCGGTTTAATGTCGCGGTGAATGACGGGCATTTCCTGCGTGTGCAGATATTCGAGCGCGTCGAGCAATTGGTCAGCCCAACCGAGAACGTCTTCGACCGCGAAAACCTTGCCTTCCGATTCCAACTGCTCGGAAAGGTCGTCGCCGTCAATAAACTCCATCACGATAAACTGTCCGTTGCCGTCAATAAAATGATCCGAAACGCGCGGCAGCGCGGGATGCCGCAGACTGTTCAAAAGACGCGCTTCGCGCTCGAACGCCTTGCGGAACTTGTCGTCCGTAAAAAATGTTTCCTTGATTGCGACCGTGCTGCCGAAACGCTCGTCCGTGGCGATAAAAACCGCGCCCATTCCGCCCTGCCCGATCTGCCTTTCAACGCGATACCGTTCCTGTAAAACTTTTCCCGCTTCTATCATTATTTTGCTCGCTTTATTTGATGAACTGCTCAGGTATTTTACTATAAAATGCCGAAACCCTGCCTTTAGTTGTCCGACAATTTTACGAAAACCGCCAAATTTTGTTGCGCAAACTGAAAAAAGGCAGACTTTGACAAAAAATCCGGCTTTTCGTTTTTTATTCAAACTTTTGCCGGTGAACTTAGACGTTTAACTTTAAGGCGATTCTTTTGCGAAAGCGGGAAAGAATCGTGAGCTGAGCTTTACGCGGCAGCAAATCCAAAATCCAAAATCTAAAATCCAAAATCGCTAGTGCCATTTCTCAGTCATATCGCACCAGATCGCCAGCCCGCGCCAAGTGCCGAATTTCTCGTAAAAACTTATGATTTGTTTATCGTCGCACTCATTTCCGGCATTATGTCTTTTATAAAATTCCGAGCGCAGAAACGAATCGAGCGCGAGTCCGTCGTAACGTCCGACGAGCTTTAAAAGATTTTCCGCCGCGTAATCGCCGACACCTTTGACGCTTTTCATTTCCTTTTTGAGTTCTTTAGTCGGTAATTCGGAATCGAGCCACGTTTCGGGATTAAGGTTTCCATTAGCAACCTTTGCCGCCAGCTGCGCAAAATACGGCGAACGATAACCGGCGCGAATTTCGCTGCGGTAAAATTCTTCGGAAACATTCGCCATCGCTTCGGCGGTCGGAAAAGCGCGTTTGCCGTCCGCCGATTCCGTGCCGAGCTTTTCGACCAGATTCCTGACCATACTTTTCGTTAAACTCCACGAGCAATTCGTCGTGCAGAGCGTTTTCACCAAATCCTCGAAAACCGTCGGCGAACGCAGAAGCCTGCCGCCGTTGAGTTCGGCAACCCACGCGAGGCGTTTTTCATTTTTCGTCAAATGGTAAAATTCGCTCAAATCGTCATCGAGCCGCAAAATATGGCGCACATCGCGCAGAATTTTTTCTTCCGTTTTTTGATCCATCTGAGCGGCTGAAACATCAATTTTGATTTTGCCGCCGTTTTCATCAATAATTACCGAAACAGGTTTTTCGCCGTTAAAGACATAACTCAAGCACCAATTTTCCGTGTCCAGTTCAAACGGCAAAAGCTGACTCCAGCCGTGACTGTAAACGGCGGTTTTGAAGTTAAAATCGGGCGGCGTTTCAAGGATAAGTTTCGTTGTCATAGAAGAAATTTTAGACGGAAAACTTTTTCTTTACAAATCTTGACATTTCTTCGACCAAAAGCGATTTTGCTTCGTCTAAGAAATCGGGAAACATTTAAAAAAATCGGTTGATAACTTATAATTAGGCTTATTAAAAATAATGCTTGTTTTTTACAAGTCGAATATTTTAATATTAAATTGTAAAACATTATTTAACGGCTCTTTGCCCCTTGTCGTTAATTCAACCCGATATAAAAAGTTCAAATTAAAAAGATTCAGGAGGAAAGGGTATGATTGGCAGAAAATCGTGCTTACTTTTAAAGTTTTTAAGCGCCGGATTGGCTGTATTTCTGTTATTTTTTCCGGTTTTAGCGCAAGCGGAAGACGACCCGAATCCCGATTCGCCGACACCGATACTGCTCAGCGAAACGGATTCGACCCGCGCTTTAACGGAATTGCCGACGACGAAAACAAGACGCGGCAATCAATTGAGATTTCCGAACAGAGCGTTTTCGCTCGATTCGCAGGTCACGCTCTACATCACGAATGTCGAGCTGCTCAAAGATGAAGGCGCAAACGCATTTCGCGTTTATGTCGAAGATTCGAAGGGCAGAAAATACCGCTTTCCGGTTCTGGCTTTGCAGTCTGTCAAAGGTTTTGGCGGAGTTTACGCGCTGACGATCAAACTGCGCGACGAAATCGGTTTCTGGGAACAGCCGGGTGAAGACGGCGATGTTCTGGTCAACGTCACGTGGCGCGGTTTGACGAGCAATCGCGTCAAGCTCGGTTTAGGCAAAACGGGCGGCGACATCAAAGACGACGCGGGCGCGGCTCCGACACCGATCTCCGCGCTGCCATTCAAAAACACGGATTTGCCGACTTCGGAATATGTCGGCTATCGCTGGTCGGGCGACCGCATCAGATTTTTAGAACAGGCGACGTTCGGTCCGACAACCGCTTTAGACAACCGAATCCGCCGCATCGGTCTGCGGACGTGGCTTGCCGAACAGCTTGAAATGCCTTATCCGAGCGGCGCGTATCCTTATCCCGATCTTCCTTTGAAACCGACCGATACGGCTCTCGGATGTCCGACCGGTTCTCCGGCAACCTGCATCCGCGACCATTACACGATGTATCCGCTGCAAACTTGGTTTTACAAAGAGGCTCTTTACGGCGATGCGCAGTTAAGGCATCGCGTGGCGTGGGCTTTGAGTCAGATTTGGGTGGTTTCGGGTCTTGAGACGCAGCAGGCAAGCTGGATGTTCGCCTATCATCAACAACTCAGCAAAGGCGCCTTCGGTAATTGGCGGCAGCTGATGACCGACGTCACGCTCAATCCGGCGATGGGCAATTATCTTGATATGATTCGCTCGACAAGAACGAATCCGAATGAAAATTACCCGCGTGAAGTTTTGCAGCTTTTTAATGTCGGGCTGTTTATGCTTAATCAGGACGGCACTTTGCAGCTTGACGGGCAAGGCAATCCGATTGAGACTTACAGCCAGAATGATGTCAATAATTTCACGAAAGTCTTTACGGGCTGGACGACCTGCGAAGTAACGGGCGCACAATGTCCGAACCGCACACAGGGCGCGCCGAACTTTAAAGACCCGATGATTATTATCAACGCAAATAATCATGACATTACGGCGAAAACGCTGCTCAATTATCCGGGCGTAACCAACCAGACCATCGCGGCTTGCACGGGCTGTACGGGAACAACGACGATTAATTACGCCAATAATTCGCTCAATCAGGCTTTGGATAATATTTACAATCATCCGAACGTCGCGCCGTTTGTCAGCAAACTTTTGATTCAGCATCTCGTAACGAGCGACCCGTCACCTGCCTTTGTCGGTCGCGTCGCGGCGGTTTTCAACGCCAACCGCACGAACCCGACGCAGATGAAAGAAGTCGTTCGCGCCATTCTGCTCGACCCGGAAGCGCGCGGCAATATCAAAACCGATCCGACTTACGGCAAACTCCGCGAGCCGGTTCAGTTGATGACGAATCTTTATCGTCAACTCGGCGTGACATCGGCTGACGGCGCGAGCTTGAGCGACGGAAACATTAACCGTTTCCCGTCCGGATTAGCGCAAAACACTTTCAACGCGCCGACGGTTTTCAATTATTATTCGCCTGATTATATCATTCCCGGAACATCGCTTCTCGGTCCCGAATTCGCCATCTTCAACACGGGAACGTCAATCGGTCGCGCAAACTTGGGCAATTCGCTGGTTTATGGCGTAGCGAACGTTGCGCTGCCCGACACGCCGAACGGCACACGGCTTTATTTGGCGGAATTACAGGCAATCGCGGCGGCGGACACGACGAGTAATCAGCTTTTGGACGTGTTGAACCAGCGGATGATGCACGGCAGAATGTCTTCGCAGATGCGGGGAAGGATTCTGACGGCGGTTAACGCGGTCGCGTCAACCAATCCGCTGGCGCGCGCGCAGGCGGCGGTTTATCTGGTCTTTACTTCGTCGCAATATCAGGTGCAAAGGTAGTCATTAGTCCGTTGTCAGTCGTCCGTCGTCAGTTGAAATCAAAATCTAAGATTGTATTCAACCGGCAACGGACGACTGACCACTGACAACGGACAAACAAGGAGAAATTATGAAAGAAACAAGACGAGAATTTTTAATCAAATCAGGTTGCGCCTTGACGATGACGGCACTGGCAACGCAGATGGGTCATTTCGGAATGATGAGCGCAATGGCGCAAAAAGTTGACGACGAAACGAAGGTTTCCGCCGTGCCGAGCGATTACCGTGCATTGGTCTGCATCTTTCTGGCGGGCGGCAACGACGGCAATAACACCGTCATTCCGATTCATAACGATGCCAGCGTCAGTAACTATCAGACGTATTTCAACGCCCGCAATACGCAGGGCTTGGCTTTGGCGCAAGGCACACTTTTGCCGATCTCCGTTCCGCGAATGGGCAATCTGTCGTATGGTCTGCATCCGAGTTTCGGAACCGTCGCGGGCGGCATCAATCCGGGCATTCATCCGCTCTGGGCGGACGGCAAAATGGCGATCGTCACGAATGTCGGAACACTGGTCGCGCCGATGACGAAACAGCAGTATCAAAACGGCTCGGTTCAGAAACCGTTTCAGCTTTATTCGCATTCCGACCAGGTTTCGCAATTTCAGGGCGGACGCAGCGATACCCAATCATATACGGGCTGGGGCGGACGCATTTCCGACTTGCGCACTTCGCCCGATAATCCGGGCGGCTTACTTCCGATGATCACTTCGATTGCCGGCTCGCAGCTTTTCACCGCCGGACAGACGACTCTGCCGCTGGCGATTGCCAATGCCGGAACGGGATTGAACAACGTTCTCAATCCGGCAGGCTACAATACGACCGCCGCTTCGCAGGCGCGTTTGTCGGCTTTCAACGATCTGCGCGGAATGGATCTGGATTCGCAGGTTGTTCAGGCGGCAAGCCACATCACCAATCAGGCGATGACGGCAAACGCGGCTTTGCAGACGTTTCAGGAAGTAACCGTCACTTTCCCGAACACGAACATCGGAAATCAGCTCAAGCAAATCGCGCGGCTGATTAGAAAACGAACCGATTTAAGCGTTAATCGTCAGATTTTCTTCGCGCAGATCGGCGGGTTCGATACGCACAACAATCAGCTTGCCGCGCACGTTACGCTGCTCGGACAATTAAGTCAGGCGATGCGGGCGTTTTACGATGAAATGACAGTGCAGGGTTTGGGCGACAAAGTGACGCAGTTCACGATGTCCGATTTTAACCGCACATTCAACCCGGCAAGTTCGGGCGCGATCGTCGGCTCGGATCACGCCTGGGGAAATCATAACTTCGTTGTCGGCGGCGGCGTGACGGCGAGCGATTTTTACGGCATCAACACGACGAACGGAACGCCTTTCCCGACGATGACCTTTAACGGTCCCGACGATGCTGACAGCGGAACGGGAGCGCGCGGTCGCTGGATTCCGACAACTTCGGTCGAACAGTTTGCCGCGACACTTTCGCGTTGGTATGGTTTACCCGACGCGAATTTGCCGGCGGTTTTCCCGAAAATCACAAACTTTGCCAACACCAACCTCGGCTTTATGCAGCCGCCGGCTTAAATGAGTCGAGAGTCAAGAGTCGAGAGTCCGGGGTCGAATGTCGTTCGGCTCCGGCTCTTGTCTTTGGACTCTTGACTCTCGACTCTCGACTTTAATTTCGCGTTAAGTTTCCGGTTTATTTTCTTGACACGGTTTGCCGATAAAACCTACACTTGAAGCAGACTCAAGGCAGTATTTAAAGACGTGAATTTACCGAATTATCTAACTTTAGCGCGCATTGTTCTGGTTCCTTTGCTGGTCGTTATTTTGCTGACTCCTTTTTCCGAGCAATGGTTCGGCATCAGCGGCTACGCGCTCGCAATCGGTATTTTTCTCGCCGCTTCTTTAACCGATATTCTCGATGGGCATCTCGCGCGGCGGCGCAATCAGGTTTCAAACTTTGGCAAACTGCTCGACCCGATCGCCGATAAACTTCTGGTTTCCGCCGTGCTGATCGTGCTGGTTGAAAAGCATCTCGCGCCCGCGTGGGCAGTCGTCGTTATCTTAGGCAGAGAATTTATCGTCACCGGTTTGCGTTCGGTCGCGGCGGCTGACGGCATCGTCATTCAGGCGCAGACGAGCGGCAAGATCAAGATGTGGGCGCAGTGCGTCGCGATCGTCGCCCTTTTGGTGGCGGGCGCGAACGGCAATCCGCCCGTTTCGAATTTCGGTTGGAATCTCCCGGCAGTTTTCTGGGAAGTCGCCGAAGTGCAGACGGCGTTTGCCAATCTCGCTTCGCTTTCGCTCTCTTCAAACGACTGGAAGGTTTTCGGCTATCTCGTCGGACGCGGTTTTCTCTGGCTGTCGGTCGCGCTCGCGCTCTGGTCGCTGTACGATTATTTAAGATTTTTCATGTCCGAGAACAACAAGAAACGTAAATCGGTCAAAGACGCGCTGATCGAAAAGGTCATTGCAAATAATTCAAAACCCGCCAATTAAATTTAGTCGCTTTCTTCAATTGAATTGACTTCTGCGCCGGTCGAACCTTCCGTTTCAATTCGCTTTTCCTGCTGCCAGAGCCGGTAATGATAAAAGATCGCCAGCGCAAAAGCCATTACAATAACGTAGGAAAACCAATTTAATCGTCCCTCGAAAAAGTCGTCGGAAATAAGTAACGCTCCGATCAGCAAATTAACTCCGACGGCGAAAAAAAAACCTCAAAAGGGGCGTTTTGACGCGCTTCGGGTAATTATGCACCGTGAAAAACCACATCAGCTTTTTATCGAGTTCTTTCAGCGTCATAACGATCTGCTTTTATGAAATCACGAAACGGATTCCATTTCGATTCCAGAAAAGGCGAGTCTCGAAAATTAACCCGTAAATTAAAAGTCGAAAAGCTCGCTCAGAAACGATTCTTTTTTCTTTTTCTTGTATTTATAATCGTCGTGCTGTTTGTAATTATGCTGATTTTCGTAATGCCCGCGATTGTCGTGATGAGAATCTTGATGCGAATCACGAGGCGGATTATATTGCGTGTCGCTCTGAAATTGCTGCGGCGCGCTGCCGACCGCCGACCGCTCGATGATTTTATCAAGCTCGCCCCGGTCGAGCCAGACACCGCGACACTTCGGGCAATAATCTATTTCAACCCCCTGACGATCCGTCATCGTTAAGGCGACGTTACACACCGGACAATTCATAAACTCATTCAACTCCTTTTTTAACGATCGGTTTTACGGCTCAAGTATAATAATTCTCAGCCGCCGGACGCAAGTATTTTTCGTTAAAGATCGTGCCGGAGAATAACAGTCAGGTTCCAATAAAAAAAGTGCAGAAACGACTTTT